>SYDD01000308.1 GCA_005786775.1 Opitutaceae bacterium | reverse complement strand
CGGCGTTCCGCCGGCGACCGCCGGGGTGCCATTGGTGCCGGCGTTGAAGTCCATGCTCTGGTGCCCCCACGAGGCCTGGTACTGGTTCAGCAGCGCGTTGAAGGAGAGAACAGTCTCCGGGTTGACGCGCCAGTCCGCCTTCACGCTGGCCGAGTTGCGGGTGATGTCCTTGGAGCCGTCGTTGATGCCGTACTGCTGAAGGAAGGGGCGCGCGGGGGACGCACCGGTGGCCGTGCCGGCCGCGTTGTAGGTGAGGGTCGAGTGGTCCTCCTCACCCGCGGAGAGCGAGCGGCTGCCGGTGAGGACCACGCCGAAGTTGCGCCCGAGCGGGAGGGTGTAGTCGAAGTCCACCCCGGGCATCACCTTGCGGCGGCGGTCCTCGTACGAGTGCGGCTGGCGCGCGAGGGTCAGGTAGTCGCCGTTGCCCGCCGCGTACAGCCGGTAGCGGAACTCGGCCCGGTTCCGTTCGAAGGCGCTCTTGCTGACCATGTTCACGGAACCGGCCATCGAGTCCGCGGGATTGGCCGGGGTGGGGACCTTGGTGACCTCGATGCGGGAGACATTGTTGATGGCCAGCTGGGAGAACTGGAAGGTGCGCGAGTTGCCGTTGAAGTTCGCGTTGGCCAGCTGGGCGCCGTCGGCGGTCACGGTGGTGAGGTTGGTGGCGAAGCCGCGCAACGAGACGGTGTTGATCTGCGCGTCGTCGTGGTCGCCGGAGATGCCGGGGAGGAACTTCAGGAACTCGCCCACGTTGCCTTCCGCCATATCGCCGAAGGAATCGGTCGAGACGACCGCCTTGAGGTTCGCGGCGAAGCGCTGCTCGTTGGTCGCGAGGGTCTCGCCCTCGGTGTCGCGCGAGGTCGCCACGACGAAGGCGTCGAGCCGGACCGCCGCGGCGTCCCGGCCGTAGCGCGCGACGCTGGTGAGCGCGAAGTCGCGCGTGGCGTTCCCGCCCGGACCGACGCGCACCCGGGCCTCCTGCGGATCGAGCCCGGTGTAGAAGACCTCCAGCGTCACCTCGCCGGCCGGCACCGGGGTCAACCGGTAGATGCCGGCGTCGTCCGTGAAGACGACCTGGTCGGTACCCCGGAGGGTGACTCGGGCGTTGGGCAGGTACTGGCCGGTGACGGCGTGCTGCACGCGGCCGGAGACGGCGCCGGCGGGCGCGGAGGCGGCGGCGGGGCGCGGCAGCAGCAGGAGCAGGGCAAGGAGCGTCGGCAGGAGGCGCATCGGGCGGGGTGAGTGGGGTTCAGTAGGACCAGGTCGTGGTGAGGCGCCATTCGCGGGGCGTCACCAGATCGTAGCGGCTGTAGGCGCGGCCCCGGCCGCCCGGCAGGAGGAAGCCGTCGGGATTGGCCTCCGAGACCGCGAAGCGCACCGGGACCGGGTCGGTCTGGTTGAGGGCGTTGGCCACGTTCAGCTGGAAGCGGAAGCGGCCGGGCACGCCGCGGAACGTCCGGGTGTGGGCGAGGAGCAGGTCGGCGGCCGAGAGCGCCTCGCCGGTGATCTCCGCGCCCGCGGAGGTGCGGCCGATGATGTTCGCGCTGCGCCAGCGCCAGCCGCCGCCGATCGTCCAGCCGCGCAGGGCGCCCTCGCGGAAGTCGTAGGCCGTGAACAGGCTGACCTTGTGCGGCCGCACGCCCCAGCGCTGCTCGTTCTCCTCCTTGGCGTCGTTCAGGGCGTCCACCACGTCGAAGAGCTCCTGCGCGAGGGTGATGCCGGAGGAGGTCGTGAGCGTGCCGGGGGCCGCCTCCGGGTGGCGACCAGCCAGTTCGAGCCAGCGGGCGGCGGTGCCGCCGGGGAGGTAGGCGGCCGGGTCCACGATCCAGCGGCCCGCGGCGTCCTGGCGCACGCCCTGCACGACGCGGCCGTCCTGCGTGCGGAACCCGTACCAGTCGATGATCTCGCGGCTGACGTTGGTCCGGCGGGTGTCGGTGCGCGAGTAGTTGGCGACCAGGCGCCAGCCGCGGGTGAGATTGGCGGTCACCCGCGCCTCGTAGCCGTCGGCCTCGTAATCCGAAGCGGCGGCAGTTGCCGGCGGGGTTAGCTCTGCCTCGATCGGCGCCCAGGCGGACGCGGTAAACGGGCGGCCGGGGCCGGTGAGGGCGGACTCCAGCGCGTCCGCGACGCGGCTGTTGCGGCCCGCCGCGCCGACAAACCCGGTGGTGGTGACCTTGCCGCGCTCGAGGGAGGTGAAGTAGACGACCTTCGCGTTCAGCCGGCCGCCGAGCAGGTCGAGGCTGATCCCGACGTCGGAGCCGATGCCTTCCGACGGCGGAGCGAGCTCGCCGCGGGGGAAGGTCTTCCGCACGAAGGAGGGCACGCCCTGGTTGGTGGAGTAGTTCGCGAGCAGCGACAGCCAGGGCGTGACGTGGGCGACCACCCCGGCCGTCCCGGTGTGGCCCGTGGCGGAAGTCGTGCGGGCCAGCGCGCGGTTCCGCACCACGACGTCGCCGACGAGCGGGTCGTTGGCGAAGCCGAGCTCGATCACGTCGACCCGGTCCTGCCGGTACCCGGCGGTCGTCACGAGCCGGCCGTCGAGGAAGTAGCTTTGGGCGACGCCGAGTAGCGAGAACGCCTCCTGCTCGCCGCCACTGTTGTTGGCGCCGGCCACCTCGTTCGCGAACACCAGGCCAAAAGCGCGGCCGTCAAAGTTCACCGTGGCCGGCAGCCGCCGGTAATCGCCGACCCGGTACGTGCCGTACGCCCCCTCGGTGAGGTAGTTGCGGACCGTGATCCGGTTGTTGGCGTTGTTGGGCACGGGGCTGTAGGGGCGGCCGGCCAGCGCGAGCCACGAGTTGGCGCGCACGTCGTACTGGTCCTGGACGGAGGCCATCGCGGCGAGGCGGTGGCGGCCGAGCCAGCGGCGCGCGGGCTCCACGGTCCACGAGGCGGCCAGGCGGGTCTCGCGCACCTCGCCGGTGTGGACGTCGCGGCGCCAGTTGCCGTCGAAGTAGAGGCGGCCCGCGTAGGGGTTGGCGGGGCCGTTGATGCCCAGCGTGCGGTTGGCGTCGCCGCGGAGGGTAGGGTCGGCGCCGGTCATCAGGGTGACCTTCGCCGTGGTGCGCTGGTAGTTGTGCGCGAGGTTGAACGCGAGCGAACGCGTCGCCTGCCAGTCGGCGGAGAAGGTCCAGTTGCGGAGGTCCTGGTCGCGGGCCATCCCCGGGCCGGCGCCATTGAGGCGGTAGGGGAAGATCCGCGGGTCATTGATCCGGAGGCCGCTCGCAGTGACGCCCGGCGTGCCGTCGGGGGCGCGCACGGCCGCGTTGTTGTACGAGCCGGTGAGGAAGGTGCCGCGGGCGTCGAAAACCTGCCCGTCGTTCTCGATGTAGATCACGCGGCGGTTCAGGCCCGTCGCCACGACCTCGCGGCCGGTGACGCCGAGGGCCAGCATCGCGGGGGTGGGCAGGGTGTTGTTGGGGGTGAAGGTCACCGCGGCGACGCCGCGCGCCTCGCGGTTGTCGTACCACGCGAGGAACTGGTCGGAGTCCACCGTGCTCCGGATCACCGCGCCGATGTCGCGCCCGGTCTCCCCCATCGCGGTGAGGGTCAGCCGGCGGTGCGGCCGCGCGACGACCGAGGCGAAGAGGCG
>SYDD01000307.1 GCA_005786775.1 Opitutaceae bacterium | reverse complement strand
GTTGCGCCCGTCCAGCGTCACGCCCGCAGGGAGCCGCGCGCCGGTGGCGGCCGCGAGGGTCGGCAGCAGGTCCGTGCCGATGAACGGGACATCGCTCACCGCACCCGCCGGGACGCGGCCGGGGAAGCGCACGATCCACGGCACCCGGATGCCGCCCTCGTGCAGGTTCCACTTGCTACCGCGCAGCGGCCCGTTGGCCGAATACGCCGGATGCCCGCCGTTGTCCGAGGTGAAAACCACGAGCGTGTTCTCCGCCAGACCCAGCTCGCTGAGCGCGGCCAGCAGGCGCCCCACCAAGTGATCGAGGGTCTCCACCATCGCCGCGTACTCGGCGCGGCGCGGATCCGTGCCGGCCGGGAGGCGCGCCGCGTACTTGCGCACCAGCCACGCGGCGCGGCTGTGGATCGGGTCGTGGACGAAGTAGTGCCCGAGCATTAGGAAGAACGGGCGGTCCCGCCGGGCCCGCAGGAAGCCGATCGCCTTGGTCGTGAGCTCGTCCTCCCCGTACTGTCCCGCCGGCAGGGCGTTCTCCCTGATCCCGGGCCGGGTGGGATAAGCGTAAGGATGCAGGCCGAACTCAGCGTCACCCTCCTCGAATCCCTGCTGGCGAGGACCGTGGGTCAGGGACCAGCCAAGGTAGCCGCCGTGGTGGGCGCTGACGTGCCACTTGCCGAAATAACCCGTGGCGTAGCCCGCGGGCGCCAGGATCTCCGCGAGCGTCACCTCGGAGAGGGGCAGGTCGAGCGGGTACGGCGGCACCCGCAGCGGCAACCCGGCCGGCGGGCGCGCGGTGGCGGGCTTGGTGACGAACTCGAAGCCGAGCCGGGCCGGCGAGCGGCCGGTGAGCAGCGCGACGCGGGCGGCGGAGCAGATCGGGGCCGCCGCGTAGGCCTGGGTGAAGCGGGTGCCTTCCCGGGCGAGCCGGTCCAGGTGCGGCGTGTCGTGCCACGGGCTGCCCGTGCAGCGGAGGTCGCGCCAGCCGAGATCGTCGGCCAAGACCACGACCACGTTCGGGGGCGGCGTGGTCGCACCCACCCCAAGGAGCGCACCGAGGAGCACGAGGCCGCGGCGCAGGCGTCGCCCGCACCGCGCCCCGGGGTCCGCCTCCGGCCCCGCCGGCCACGGAAGCGTGCGCGTCGCCACGGGTCAGGCGGCGGGCTTCGCGCCCTCGCCGGCCGGCGCGGGCCGGATCAGCAGCACGATGAACACCGACAGGAGGGCCACGCCGGCGAAGGCGCCGAAGATCACGTTCAGGGCGACGTCGCGGTCCCGCAGCCAGCCGAACAGCCAGTCGCCGAAGCCGCCGCAGCTGATGCTGACGAGGTTCATCAGCCCGTAGCCGGTCGCGCGCCACTCGGGCCGGACGATCTGGCAGAGGATCGGCATGTTGTTGCAGTCGAAGAATCCCCAGCCGAGGCCGAAGACCGCGAGCCCGATGACCGCCACCGTGAGCGTCCCGGCGTTGCCGACGCTAAAGAGCGCGGGCAGAAACAGCACCATGCCGATCGCGCTGGTGAAGATCCGGCCACGGCTGGAGGTGCGCATCCAGCGGTCCGCCAGAGTGCCGCCGAGGATGGCGCCGACCAACGAGGCGATCTGGACGTAGAGGATCGCGCTGACACCGGCCTTGCCCTGGCCGAGGGAGAACTTCTCGCGGAGAATCTCCGGCATCCAGTCGCGCACCACCCACCCCGCGATCGCGGGCAGCGTGAAGTACAGGATTAGGAGGAGGAAATTTCGGTTGGTGAGCAGCCCGCGGAACACCTCGCCGGCAGCGAGCGGGGCGGGCGCGGAACCGGCCGGGATCTCCGCGGAACGGCTCCGGTCCGGATCCTTCAGCATCGCCATCAAGGGCAACGCGTAGGCGACGCCGATCATTCCGCAGGTGGAGAACATCCAGCGCCAACCGAGGTCAGAATCCTCCGCAGCGTAGCCCGCGAACCCGCCGAGGATCTGCCCGAGGTAGATGCCCGTCTGGTGGAACCCGACGGCGCGCGACCGGGTGAGACCCTGGTGGTACTCCGCGATCAGCGCGAGCGCGCAGGGGATGTAGAAGGCCTCGCTGATGCCCATCAGGGCGCGCGCGGCGACCAACTCGTTGAAGGTGGTGACGTGGCCCGTCCACCAGGTAACCGCCGACCACGCCCCGAGGCTGAGCACGATCACCCAGCGCTTGCTGAAGCGGTCCGCGATGAAGCCGCCGAAGGGGCTGAGCACCGCGTAGGTCCACTTGAAGCAGCCGAGCACGAAGCCCCAGTCGGCCTTGTTGGCGATGCTGGGGATGTCGGCGACCATCGAGGCCTTCATCGTCGCGAGCATCTGCCGGTCGAGGTAGTTGAGCAGCGCGACGGGAAACAGGAGCGCGACCACGAACCAGGCGTAGCGCGCGGCGTTGGCGGGGGTGAGCATGGGGGGGGAGGGAGGCTAGGGGCGGGCGCCGGCCCGGCGCGAGGCCGGAGCGACGGTCCGAAGGGGGAACCGGGCTCAGCGCGCGGCGCGCGGGTTGCGCAACTGGTAGAAGAAGCCGTCCTCCGCGCCGATCAGGAGGTCCGGGATCCCGTCGCGGTCCCAGTCCCCGACGGTCGGCTTGGTCGCGTGCCCGGCGAGCACGTGCGCGCTCACCGGTCCCTCGTCGCGGAAGCGCCAGCGGCCGGCGGCGTCGCGGCCGAGCCCGCGCAGGAAGTTCACATTCGGGTTGCTGTTCACGAGCAGGTCCGGCGTGCCGTCGCCGTCCCAGTCGGTCACGCAGAACGTGCGGCGGCCGCCCCGGCCGTTCACGCCGTCGTTGAGCCGGAGCAGGCCGGACTCGCGGTTCTGCGGCTGGCCGTTGCTGTTGTAGACGCTCACGCCCTCGCCCCAGAAGACGCGTTGCGCCGCGCCGAGGACGAGCGTGCCGTCAGCCGCCCGGCTGCGCGGGAAGAGCGCGAGGTAGCCCTCGTGGTCGGACATCAAGAGGTCCATCAGCCCGTCCCCGTTCCAGTCGACCATCTGCGGCGTGGTGCGCCACTGGGTGACGAACTCGCGGCCCTGCGGGTCCCACCAGTTCCAGGCCGGCTTGGGGGACTTGGTGCCGGGGGCGACCTCGACGGGCTGCCCCGCGGCGAGCCGGGGCGCGGTGCGCGTGCCCACGTTCCGGTACCAGACGACCTTGCCCCAGATCCCGTTGGTCATCAGGTCGGGCAACCCGTCCCCGTCCCAGTCGGCGACGCTGAGGATGGAGTAGCCCCACTTGGCCTCGGCGGGGCCCTGGATGGAGCCGTTGGGGCCGGCTTGCTCGCGGATGAGGCGGCCGCCCGCGGTGAGGTAGCGGGGCGCGGCCCAGCGGATCGGCGTGCCGCCGAGGTTCTCGATGAAGCCGACGTGGCCGGCGGTGTTGCCGCTGATGAGATCCTCGTCGCCGTCGCCGTCCCAGTCGAAGGCGTAGGGCGTGGCGAGGGCGCCGAACTTCACCTCGGCGGCGAACTGCCGGAAGTAGCGCGGGGGCAGGAACTGGGGCATCCCGCCGCTCACGCGCCCGGTGTGCTCGAG
>SYDD01000306.1 GCA_005786775.1 Opitutaceae bacterium | reverse complement strand
TGGAAGACGTAGCTGCGGATCTGGCTGCCCCAGCCGATCTCGCCCTTCTCGCCGTAGAACTTGTCCATCTCCGCGCGCTGCTCGTCTTGGCGCTTTTCGTACAAACGCGCCTTGAGGACGTTCATCGCGCTGGCCCGGTTTTTGATCTGGGAGCGCTCGTTTTGGCAGACCACGACGATGCCGGAAGGCAGGTGCGTGATGCGCACCGCCGAATCGGTGGTATTAACGCCCTGGCCGCCCTTGCCGGAGGATCGGTAGACATCGACCCGGATCTCCGCGTCCGGGATCTCGATGTTGATCTCTTCGTTGATCTCCGCGATCACGTCGACCGCGCAGAACGAGGTATGCCGGCGCTTGTTGGAGTCGAACGGGCTGATGCGGACGAGGCGGTGGACACCGCGCTCGGCCTTGACGTAGCCGTAGGCGTTCTCGCCCTTGACGAGCATCGTGGCGCGGCTGATCCCCGCCTGGTCGCCGGGCTGGACGTCCTGGAGCTCGACGGTGAAGCCGCGGCGTTCCGCCCAGCGGTTGTACATCCGGAAAAGGATATCCGCCCAGTCGTTGGACTCCGTGCCGCCCGCGCCGGACTGAATCGAGAGAATGGCATTGTTGCGATCGAACTGGCCGGTAAGGAAAGCCCCGATCTCGATTGCGTCGAGTTCACGTACCATCGCGGCGACTTGGTCACTGAGCTCCGCGACATACATCTCCTGCTCCGCACCGGAGGCGGCCTCGATCAGCTCGACCATCACACCCACGTCGTCGACCTTCTTCCGGAAGGCGACCACGGGATGCACCGCCTTCTTCAGGCCGTTGAGCTTGGCGATATGGCGCTGGGCACGCTCGCTGTGGTCCCAGAACGTGGGCGCGCCCATCTCAGCTTCCATCGCCTCGATCTCGCGTAGCTTTTGTTCGCCGTCAAAGAAACCTCCACAAGTGGCCAGCGCGCTTCTTGATGTTCTCGATGTGGTTGAAGGTCTCAGGGGAGATCATGAGGGCGAGGAGGCAGGCAACCGCGCCCGGCGGAAAGCACAAGCGCGCATTCCGCCGGCCCGCGCCGCTCGTCAGGCCCGCGGTCCGCCCTGCGCTAGGTGGCGCGCGCGTAGCCGCAGGCCGTTCAGTCGGATGAACCCGGTGGCATCACTCTGGTTGTACCAGCTCTTCACGCCTTCCATCGAGGCGACGTTCAGGTCGTAAAGCGAGTACCGGGACTTCCGTCCGCAGGTGATGATATTCCCCTTGTAGAGCTTCAAGCGTACCGTACCCGTGACGTAGCGCTGGCTCTCGTCGATCAGCGCCTGCAGCGCCTCACGCTCGGGGGCGAACCAGAACCCGTAGTAGACCAGCTCGGCGTACTTCGGGATCAGGGAATCGCGCAGGTGCATCACCTCGCGATCGAGGGTCAGCGACTCCACCTGGCGATGGGCCTGCATCAGGATCGTGCCGCCAGGGGTTTCATAGACGCCCCGGGACTTCATGCCAACGAAGCGGTTCTCGACGAGGTCGACCCGGCCGATGCCGTGCTTGCCGCCAAGACGGTTCAGGGCGCGCAGCACACCCGCGGGGGAGAGCTTGCGGCCGTTGACCGCCACGCAGTCGCCGCGCACGAAATCCAGCTCCACGTACTCCGCGCGGTCCGGGGCGTCCTCGGGGGAGACCGAGAGCTTGAACATCTCCTTGTTCGCCTTGGTGGTCGGGTCGAACCACGGATCCTCCAGGATGCCGGCCTCGTACGAGATGTGCAGGAGGTTGCGGTCCATCGAGTACGGCTTCTTCAGCGAGGCTTCCACCGGGATGCGGTGCTCGGCGCAGTAGGCGATCATCTCAGCGCGGCCCGGGAAGCGCTCGCGGAAGGTTTCCAGCTTCCACGGGGCGAGGATCTGCAGGCGCGGATTCAGCGCCATATAGGTGAGCTCGAACCGGCACTGGTCGTTGCCCTTGCCGGTAGCGCCGTGGGCGACGGTGTCGGCCTTCTCCCGGCGGGCGATCTCCACCTGCGCCTTCGCGATCAGGGGGCGCGCGATCGAGGTGCCGAGGTAATACTGTCCCTCGTACACGGCGTTGGCCCGGATCATCGGAAAGATGAAGTCGCGCGCGAACTCCTCGGTCAGGTCGAGGGTGTAGTGCCGGGCGGCGCCGGTCGCCCGGGCCTTGCGCGGCAGGCCCTTGAGCTCCTCCTCCTGGCCGATGTCCGCGGCGAAGGTGACGATCTCGGCGTCGTACGTTTCACGGAGCCACTTGACGATGACGGACGTGTCGAGTCCGCCCGAGTAGGCGAGGACGATTTTCATGGTGAGGGGAAGGGGCCGGGCTCAGCGGCGGCCGGCGGCGAGGCGGGTGAGGATGGCCTTCTGGATGTGGAGGCGGTTCTCGGCCTCGTCGAAGATGAGCGAGCGCGGGCTGGCGAGCACCTCGGGCGAGACCTCCTCGCCCGGGTGGGCGGGCAAACAGTGCAGGAAGAACGCGTCCGGCCGGGCGGCGGCGAACAGCTTGGGCGTGACCGCGTACGGAGCCATCTGCCGGCGGCGCGCGCGGGTCTCCTCCTCCTTGCCCATACTCACCCACACGTCCGTGTAGACCACGTCCGCGTCGCGCACCGCCTCGTACGGGTCGGTGGTGAAGGTGTAGCCGCCGGGGAGGCCGGCTTCCCGCAGGAGGGCGTCGACCGCGGGCGTAGGCGCGAAGGTCTTCGGTCCGGCCAGGGCGACCTTCATCCCGAAGAGGTTGCCGCCGAGGATCCACGAGTTGGCCACGTTGCAGGCCGCGTCCCCGAGGAAAGCGATCTTGCGCCCGCGCAGGGAGCCGAACAGCGCGGCGCCCGAGGTGCCGCGCGTCCAGCGTTCCGCCAGCGTGAACGCGTCGGCGTAGATCTGGCAGGGATGCAGCAGGTCGGTCAGGGCGTTGATCACCGGCACGGTGCCGGCGGCCGCGAGGCGCACCACGTCCTGGTGGTCGAAGGTGCGGACGATCAGCCCGTGGACGAAGCGGGAGAGGACGCGCGCGGTGTCCTCGATCGACTCGCCGCGGCCGAGCTGGATGTCGTTGCGGTTGAGGAAGAGGGGGCGCGCGCCGAGCTCGTGGAGACCGACCTCGAAGGAGACGCGGGTACGGGTGGAGGACTTCGAGAAGATGAGGGCCCACGTCTGACCCTCCAAGGGGCGGGGTCCCTTCCGGCCGCGGCGGCGCTTGAGGTCCCGGGCCAGGGCGAACAACCCGGGCAGCGCGGAGCGCGGGAGGTCGGTTTCTTGGAGGAAATGCGGCATCGGAAAGCGTCGGACGCTAGGCGGCGGCAGCGCGGCGAACGAGGAAAAAACCGCCGCTCACGCCCCGGCGGCGAGCACCGCGCGGAGGATCGCCACCGACTCCGCCAACTCGGCGGGCGACGCGTTCAACGGGGGCAACAGGCGGATGACATTGCCGCCGGCCGCGGCGGCGAGGAGGCCGCGTTCGCGCAGGGCCGCGAGCACGGACGCGGGATCCGCGGCGAACTGGAGCCCGACTAGGTACCCCTCGCCCCGCACCGCCAGCACCCTGGCCGGATGGGCCGCCGCGAGCGCCCGCAGCTCGGCGAGCCAGGGGGCGCTGCGGGCGCGGACCGCCGCAAGCAGGTCCTCGCGCTCGAGCACGTCGAGCACCGCGCGCGCGGCCGCGCAGGCCAGCGGGGTGCCCCCGAAGGTCGTGCCGTGGTTGCCCGGCTGGAAGAGGTCGGCGTGGGGCTCGCTCAGCCAGATGGCGCCGATGGGGAAGCCCCCGCCGAGGCCCTTGGCCATCCCGATCGCGTCGGCCCGGACGCCCGCGTGCTCGAAGGCGAAGAAGCGCCCGGTGCGCCCGATGCCGCACTGCACCTCGTCGAGCAGCAGCAGCAGGTTGCGCTCCGTGCACAGGCGGCGGAGGCCCACCAGGAATTCCGGCGTGCACGGGTTGATGCCGCCCTCGCCCTGAATGGTTTCGACGAAGATGGCGGCCGTCTCGTCGTCGACCAGCCGCGTGAAGCCCTCGAGGTCGTTGAGGTCCGCGAAGCCGAATCCGGGCACGAGCGGGCGGAAGCCACCCTGAATCTTCTCCTGCGGGGTCGCGCTCATCCCGCCGAAGGTGCGGCCGTGGAAGGCGTTCCGCGCGCAGATCACCTTGTAGCACTTGCCCTCGACGCCGCCGGCCTTCCGGCGTCCGTGCAGGCGGGCGAGCTTCAGCAGGCCCTCGTTCGCCTCGGCGCCACTGTTGCAGAAGAACACTCGGCCCGGGCCGGCGTGGCCGACCAGCCGGCGGGCCAGCTCCCCCTGGCCCGGGTTGCGGAACAGGTTGCTGACGTGGACCAGCTCGGCCGCCTGCCGCTGCACCGCCGCGACCCAGTGCGGGTGGCAGTGCCCCAGCGCCGACACCGCGATGCCCGAGGTGAAGTCGAGGTAGCTGCGGCCGGCGTCGTCCCACACGCGCGTGCCGGCGCCGCGCACCAGCGTGAGCGGGGCCCGCGCGTAGTTGCGCATCACGTGGGCGTCGTAGAGGTCGGCGGTAGAGGCGCGGACGACCGGGGAGGGTTCCATGGTAAAGGGAAGGGCGCCGGCGGGCGCGGCCGCGGTGCGGCCGGCCGGCGGGGTTCAGCCCAGCACGATCTCGGTGCCGATGCCCTTGTCGGTGAAGATCTCGAGCAGCAGCGAATGGGCGAGCCGGCCGTCAATGAAGTGGACGCGCTGCACGCCCTCCTGCAGGGCCCGCACCGCGCTCTGAACCTTGGGGCGCATCCCCTTGTCGATCACGCCGCGGCGCTTCAGCTCCTCGACCTGGCCGGTCTTCAAGGTGGAGATCAGCGAGGCGGGATCGGCCGGGTTGGAGAGGAGGCCCGGGACGTCGCTCATATACACCAGCCGCCGCGCGCGCAGCGCGCTTGCGACCCGCCCGGCGGCGAGGTCGGCGTTGATGTTGTAAGGCTTGCCATCGTAGCCCTCCGCGACCGGCGAGATGATCGGGATGAAGCCCTCGCTGATCTCCTTCTTGATCAGCTTCACCTTCACCTCCGTGACGTCGCCGACAAAGCCCAGGTCCACCGGGTTGCCGTCGTCGTCCTCGGCCAGCTTCTCGCACACCAGCACGCTGTCACCCGGGAGCCCCTTGGGCCGGGCCTTCGCGGCGGCGACCGCCTCGCAGACGTCGCGGTTAACGATCTCGTCGAGCGTCTTCTTGACCACCGCGATGGTCGCGGCGTCGGTCACGCGCAGGCCGTTGATGAAGGTGGCCTTGAGGCCGGACTCCGCCATCGCCTTGGTGATCGCCTTGCCCCCGCCGTGCACCACCACGACGTTGATCCCGCAGGCGGCCAGGAAGGCGAGGTCGTGCGCGACCCGCGTGCGCGCCGCCGGGTCGGGGTCATCCATAAAGCTGCCCCCGTACTTCACGACGAAGGTGGAGCCCCGGAAATCCTGGATGTACGGCAGGGCCTCAAGCAGCACCTTCGCCTTGGCGGTCACTTCGGCGACGTTCATCGGGCGGTCAGGACGCCCGGCCGGCGGCCGGGGCGGAGCGAGGGAAGGCGGAGCGCGCGTTCACGGGATCGGATCGAAAGGACGCGACTAAGGCACGTGCCGCCGGCATTTCCACCAAAAACTTCGTGCGGCACCCCCGCGCGCGCCGCGCGCCGGTTTTTGCCTTCACACCTCGCCGCGGCGCGCCCACTTCTCTCGCGTGCCCAGCACGCAACTCACCTTCGCCGACCGCGCCGCCCACCGCGCGTGGCTCGCGGCCCAATCCCCGCTGCCCGCCGGTTTCCGCGTCGGCCGCTCCAGCTTCGACTTCACGCCGCGCGAGGCGCCCAAGCCCGCGCGGATGAACCTGACGCTGATCGCGCTGGACCAGCCGACCCCCGCCTTCGCCGCGCTCTTCACGCGCAACGCGTTCCCCGGCGCGCCGGTGATCATCGGCCGCGCCCGGCTGGCGGAGCCCACGCTCGGGGCCGTGGTCATCAACAACAAGATCTCCAACGTCTGCGCGCCCGACGGCGTCGCGACCGCCGAGCGCGTGTGCGCCGCCGCCGCGGCGCAACTCGGGCTCTCCCCGCGGCAGGTCCTTCCCTCCTCCACCGGCGTCATCGGCTGGTCCCTGCCCGAGGAGGCGATGATCGGCGCCCTGCCCGCCGCGGTCGGCGCGCTCGCGCCCGGCTCCATCCTGCCGGCCGCCGAGGGCATCGTCACCACCGACCTCTACCCGAAGGTGCGCCGCGCGGACGTCGGCGGCGGCAGCATCGTCGGCATCGCCAAGGGCGCCGGGATGATCGAGCCGAACCTGGCCACGATGCTGGTCTACATTCTCACCGACATCGCGGTGCCCCGCGCCGAGCTCCGCCAGATGCTCGCCCGCGCCGCCGACGCCAGCTTCAACGCGATCAGCATCGACAGTGACACCAGCACCTCGGACACGGTGGTCGCGCTCTCCTCGGGCCGCGTGCCGTTCGCGGACTGGGGTGCCTTCGAGCGCGCGCTCCACCAGGTGTGCCGCGACCTGGCCGAGGATGTCGTCCGCAACGGCGAGGGCGTGCGCCACGTAATCCGAGTGACCGTGCGTGAGGCCGCTAGCCTGGGGTTGGCCCGCGCGCTGGGCAAGGCGGTCGTCAACGGCCCGCTCTTCAAGTGCGCCGTCGCAGGCAACGACCCGAACGTGGGCCGCCTGATCCAAGCTATCGGCAAGCACGTGGGCGCGCACGCGCCGGGCACCGACCTCTCGCGGCTGCGGGCCGCCATGGGCGGCATCGAGATTTTTTCCGGCGGCGTGTTCCGCCTCAACCCGGAAAAGGAAGCCGCGCTGGTGGCCCACCTCCGCGGGGCAGAGCTCTACGCCAGCCAACCCGGGCCCGAAGGCGTATTCAGCGCGCCGATCGACTTCCCGCCCCACGAGCGCGCGGTGGAACTTGAAATCGAGCTCGGCAACGGCGCGGCCTCGGCCGCCGTGCTCGGTGGGGACCTGACCCACGAGTACGTGAGCGAGAACGCGGACTACCGGTCCTGATGCACCGCGGTCTCGCCGCTTCAGGCGAGGCCGGCCGTCTCGGGAAAGCCGCACCAGAGATTCATGATTTGGACCGCTTGGCCGCTCGCACCCTTCATCAGGTTATCCTCGGCCACCGTGATGATAAAATTGCCCGTGCGGGAGTCGTGCGCCGCGGCGAGGTCGACGCGGTTGGTACCGACGACGTGCGCCGTGTCGGGGGTCTCCCCGGCGGCGAGCAGCTGAACGAACGGTCGCCCGGCGTAGGCGGCCTGCCACGCGGTTTGGAGCGCCGCGAGGTCCGCCCCGGGAGCGGCGGGCACGGTGATAGTGGTAGCGATGCCGCGGCGCATCGGCGCTAGGTGCGGGTTGAACTGGATCACGGTCGCCGCACCAGTGTGGAGCGCGAGCTGCTCCTCGACCTCCGCGAGGTGGCGGTGCTTCACCAGCCCGTAGGCCTTAATGCTCTCCGCCCGCTCCACGAATAAGTACATCTCCTCCGCCTTCTTCCCGGCGCCGCTCACCCCGCTATAGGAATTCACCACGATGTGCTGGCGCGAGATGACCCCCGCGCGCAGCAGCGGCACCAGCGGGATGAGGATGCTGGTGGGATAACAGCCGGGCGCGGCGACGAGTCGGGCTTCCGCGCGCCAAGCGGACGCCGTCAACTCGGGGAGCACAAACCGCGCGGACGGCAGGAGCTCCGGCGCGGGATGCGGCCCGTAGTAGCGCTCGTAGGTCGCCTGATCGGCGATCCGGAAGTCCGCGCTCAGGTCGATGACGCGCTTGCCGGCGGCGACTAGGACCCGCGCGTAGGCGGCGGCGGCCCCGTGCGGCAGGGCGAGGAACAACAGGTCGAGATCGGAGGCCGCGAGAGCGGCCGCGTCCGAATCCGTGAAAAGCAGTCCCCGGTCGATCCCGCGCAGCGCGGGGATGACGGCCGCGAGCCGTTTGCCTGCTTGGCTCCGCGAGGTGACCGCGGCCAGCTCCACCCGCGGATGCCCCAGCAGGAGTTTTACTAGGACTTCACCGGAATAACCCGAGGCGCCAACGATGCCGACTTTCATGAGGAAGGGATCCCCGAAGCTCGCCTGCCCCCCGGCCTAAGGCCAGAGCGAAGTCGCGCCCGCCGCGCGCAAAAAGCGGCGCCCCGAGGATGCCGGGGCGCCGCTCAAAAACCGACGCGCGACGTTAGAACGCCACCGAATACCCCACCGAGGCCACCCACCGCCCGACCGCGAGGGGGTTTACGACCTTGGGAGAGTTACCCTCCTTGAAGTAGGCATTGCGCCCCTCGGTGTAGGCTACCCCGAGAATTACCTTCGACTCCTTGTTAATCTGCACCGGCAGCGAGGCACCGAGCAGCCAGTAATCACCCCACCCCTTGACCGCGGGCGAAAAGCCGTTGGCCGCGTCCTTGAGCAGGAAAGTCCCGAACTGGGCCGTGAGCCCGAGCTCGGTGCCGAGGTCTTTGAGCGCCACCGCGTAGGCGGCGGTCACCTCGTAGGTCGCACCGCGCAGGGTCACGTCGTAGTACACCTTGGGGGTAAACTTGATACCCTCCACCGTATAGTTCAGCGCGAGATTCGGCTCGAAGGTCGTCTTGTAGAAGCCCACGCCCTTATCGGCCTTGGGGTACGTGTAGAGCGTGAAGCCCGGCGCCAGCGAAAGGTCCTTGCCGAGGCTGGTCGTGTACGAGCCGTAGAGGTCCATCTCCGGGTCGGAGCTGCCCGGAACTTGATCGTCGATGACGAAGTTGCCCCAAAAGCCGAGGGTAAGATCCCCGGCCGCCGCCTCGATGGTCGGCTGGAAGCTGCCGGCGTTTAAGCGCTGGCCGCGGAACATGTACTGCGTGGCGAAGGTGCCAGTGGCGGTAATCGCGACCGCCGGGGCGGCCGCCGGGGCGGCCGGGACCTGGCCGAACGCGGGCAGGGCAACGGCGGCGCCGAGGAGAACAAGGGTGAGCTTATGGTTCATGGTAGATCAGGGTGTTGGAAGGACGTGACCCCCTTCCCGTAGCAAACTTCGGGCCAACCTTCTTTGGCGATCGGGAATTTTTCAAAATTCCTCTTTCCGCCTCCCGCGACCAGACGGGCTACCGCCCACGCCGGCCTTGTCGTCGCCTCCGCGGCCAGTTTCTTTGGTTGAATGCAGCCGATTCAGGGCCCCTTGGCTTCGTTCGATGCCGGTCGTTCAATTGTCGCGGTGCTTCTCTCGCGCCGGGATCTCGCCACGACAACCTGGCAGGCGATCGCGGCGGATGGTCGGGTCTTTCGCTGCGCGGCCCCGAATCCCTTGCGCGCGGGGGACACCATCTTTGAGACCACCGCCGCGCGCTATGTCCTAAGCCAGCAGGAGGAGCCGGTCGTCGAGATTCCGCTCGATCTGACGCCCTCGGCTTCCGCCGGCGTCGGTTGGGCCTTCGGCAACGAACACCTGCCCTTGTGCGCCGAACCCACGCGACTCCTCGCCCCCGACGAGCCGGCAGTGCGCCAGTTGCTGGAGCGCATCCGCGTGCCCTACCGGACCGGGGTGGCGGTTTTGCGTCCCGGCCGTTTTAGCCGCGGCGCTCCTCCATCGGTTCCACCCACCACCACGCCGGGGAAATAAAAAAGCCCCGGCGCATAGCACCGGGGCGGCAAGGCGGGACGGCGGTCGAATCACTTCCGCGCCACGGCACGGCCGGCGCGCCAGGAGCGAAGCAACCCTAGGGTGGCCCAGAGCGCGGCGCCGACCATCAGCGCGCAAGCCGCAGTAGCAACCGGGTGGGACGCAAGGTGGCTGAAGTCCCAAGTAATATCGCCCCCCTCGTGCCCATCGTGGCCGGGATGCGCCCGAGCGACAGC
Source organism: Opitutaceae bacterium (assembly GCA_005786775.1). Lineage (GTDB taxonomy): Bacteria > Verrucomicrobiota > Verrucomicrobiia > Opitutales > Opitutaceae > ER46. The sequence continues at coordinate 2,401 of SYDD01000306.1, read as the reverse complement.
GGCGGAAAGAGCGAACACGAACGCGGCAAAACGGGCGGAGAACAGCTTCATCTTGACCTGCATAGAGGCCGAGCCATTCCGCTTCGCCAACAAAAAAGTGATGGTCGCACCGTTGGATCCCGCCGCGGCAAAAAAAGCCGCCGTCCCGGAGGGGGACGGCGGCGGAAGGTGAGAGCCTCCAGCAGCGCTCAGCGCTTGGAGAACTGGAAGCGCTTGCGGGCGCCCGGCTGACCCGCCTTCTTCCGCTCCTTCTCGCGCGGATCGCGCTTGAGGTGGCCGCCCTTCTTAAGCTTCGGGCGATGCTCGGCGTTCAGCTTCTGCAGGGCCCGGGCGATGCCGTGGGCGACCGCCCCGGCCTGGCCGGCGACGCCACCACCGGAGACGTTCACGGACACGTCGATCTTATCTTTGAGCTCCACCGTGAGCAGCGGCGCGTAGGCCTGCTTGGCGAAGTTCTCGTGCGAGAAGTAGTCGTCAAAGGTGCGGCCGTTGACGGTCAGCTTGCCGGAACCCTCGGTCAGGCGCACGCGGGCGGTGGAGGTCTTACGGCGGCCGGTGCCGAGATACACGGTGGCGGGAGAGGCAGCGCTCATGTCAGTCGTGGGAAAGGGGTTCAGACGGTGATCTTCTGCGGCGCGTTGGCCTCGTGGGTGTGGGCGGTGCCGGCGAAAACGCGCAGCTTGCGCAACATCGTCGCGGCAATCCGGTTCTTCGGGAGCATGCCCTTGACGGCGTGTTCGATGATGAACTCCGGGTGGCGCTCACGCATCAGCGATACCTTGCGGTAGCTCTCACCGCCAACGAAGCCGGAGAAGAACATGTACTCGTTCGCCTCCTCCTTACGGCCGGTGAGGACGACTTTCTCGGCGTTGATGACCACCACGAAATCACCGGTGTCCACGCTGGGGGTATAGCTCGGCTTGTGGCGGCCGCGGATAAGGTTGGCGGCCTTCACGGCGAGGCGTCCGAGCGGCACCCCCGCGGCATCGATCAGATACCACTTGGGCTGCACTGCCTCCTTCTTGGCGAGGAACGTTTTCATGCGAAAAGAGGTCAAGGGCTAAGGTCCGCCCCGTGGGTGTCAACCGAGTTTTGGGCCGAAATGCGCGCGGCCCCGGCCGGAGAGCCTCACGCGCCCCGTCTGCGGCCTTGTTTCGCGGGGCGCCCCAGCCCAACCTCCGCCGATGTCCTCCCCTTCCCTGCCCGCCCGCCGCGCGCTCGGCGCCGCCGGCGTGCTCGGGCTGACCGGCGTCGCCTTGGGCGCCCTCGGCGCGCACGCCCTGAAGGGCACCCTCGCGACACGGGGGATGGAGGCGGTCTGGGCCACGGCCGCCCAGTACCACCTCGGCCACGCCCTCGCACTCGCCGCCCTCGCCGCTTGGCTGCGCGCGGACGTGGCTCCCGCCCCCGGCCTCCGGTGGGTGACGCGCTGCTGGACGGCCGGCACGGTCCTCTTCTCGGGTTCGCTGTACCTCCTCGCCCTCGGTGGCCCGCGCTGGCTGGGGCCCGTGACCCCGCTGGGCGGCCTGGCGTTGCTCGCCGGCTGGCTCCTTCTCGCGCTCACCGCCCTGCGCGGCCGCCGGACGGAATGAACGCGCCTCTCCCGCTGCCGCCGGACCTGCGGGCGATGCTCGAGGCGGTACGCCGCGTCGGCCGGCCACGGATCGTCGGCGGCGGCGTGCGCGACTGGCTGCTGGGACTCGCCCCCAAGGACCTCGACGTGGAGGTACGCGGCGTCGACTTCGAGACGCTGCACCGCGCGCTCGCGCCTTTCGGCTCGACGGATGTCGTGGGCCGGAGTTTCGGGGTGATCAAGGTGCGGAGCGCCGCCTCGGGGACGGAGTACGATTTCTCGCTGCCGCGCCGCGAGTCGAAGACCGGGGCCGGCCACCGGGGCTTCGCCGTGGCGCCGGAGCCCGGGCTGGGGGACGCGGAGGCCGCGGCGCGGCGGGACTTCACCCTGAACGCGATCGCCTACGATCCATTCGCCGACGCGATCATCGACCCGCACGGGGGGCGCGAGGACCTGGCTCGCCGCCTTCTGCGCCACACCAGTGCGGCCTTCGCGGAGGATCCGCTGCGGGTGCTACGCGGCTTCCAGTTGGCGGCGCGCTTCGATCTGACCCTCGCCCCGGAGACGGTGGCCGTGTGTCGCGCCATCGCCCCCGCCTTCGCCGAGTTGCCCGTGGAGCGCGTCTGGGGCGAATGGGAGAAGTGGGCCGCCAAGGCGCTGCGGCCCTCGCGCGGCCTGACCGTGCTCGCGGAGACCGGCTGGCTCGCGCATTTCCCGGAGGTCGACGCCCTCCGCGGCACGCCGCAGGATCCGCAGTGGCACCCCGAGGGCGACGTGTTCGTCCACACGGGGCATTGCCTAGATGCGCTGGTGCGGCTGCCGGGCTGG
>SYDD01000305.1 GCA_005786775.1 Opitutaceae bacterium | reverse complement strand
TTCGACCCCGCCGCCGCCGGCCGCGGGCTCACGCTCGTCCTCGATGGCGTGCAGGACCCGGGCAACGTCGGCACGCTGCTCCGCATTGCCGATTGGTTCGGGCTGGAGCGGGTGCTGCTCTCGCCGGACAGCGCGGACCTGTTTCATCCCAAGGTGGTGCACGCCTCGATGGGTTCCTTCGCCCGCGTCCGCGCGGCGAGCGCGGCGCTCCCCCCGGCGCTCGCCGCGGCCGCGGCGGCCACCCCCGGCCTGCCGGTACTGGGCTGCGACCTCGGCGGCATCAGCATCCACGCCCTGCCGCCGCTGCCGGACGCGTTGATCGTGATCGGCGCGGAGGGCCGCGGCCTTTCGCCGGAAGTGCGCGCAGCCCTCACCGGGCGGGTCACGATCCCGCGGCACGGGCACGCGGAGTCCCTGAACGCCGCGGTGGCGGCGGGGATCGTCTGCGCGGCGTTGCGGCGGGGCTGAGCCCGCGGGGTCGGTGCCTCCGCCCGGGCCGGGGGGACAAAACCGCGTATCCGCGGCCCGGCGGGCGCGTCTTGCCAGCGTCCGCCCCCCGCCTAGCCTCCCGCCTCCACGTTCCCCCAATGAGCCTGTCCGTCCTGCCGCGCCTCGCCCTCGCCCTCGCCTGCCTGACCCCGTTCCCGGCCGCCGCCGCGGCCGCCGAGGGCAAGGGGCGCCGCCAGCCGGCGCCGGCCGGGTTGCGCAACCCGGGCACGCGGCAGGCCCAGCCCGAGATCGCCCCCGCCTCCGACGAGGGCACCCAGGCGCTCGCGCGGATGCAGTTGCCCCCGGGCCTCGAGGCGAAGCTCTGGGCCGCCGAGCCGATGCTCGCCAACCCCGTGGCCTTCAACTTCGACGAGCAGGGCCGCCTCCTCGTCGCCGAGACCTACCGCTACCGCACCAGCGTCCTCGATATCCGCGATTATATGGGGATCCTAGAGGAGGACCTCGCCTGCCGGACCATCGAGGACCGCGCGGCCCTCATCCGCCGGGCCTTCGGCGAGGCCGGGGAACGCGAGCTGGGCCTCGAGGGCGAGGTCATCCGACTGCTCGCCGACACCGATGGCGACGGCGTGGCGGACCGCAGCAGCGTCTACGCCGACGGCTTTAATGCCCCGCTCGACGGCATCGCGTCCGGGGTGCTCGCGCGCCGCGGCGAGGTCTACTTCACCAATATCCCCAGCCTGTGGAAATTTAGCGGGGCGGAGCGGGCGGAGACGCGCACCGAGCTCAGCCGCGGTTACGGCGTGCGCTTCAACTTCACCGGCCACGACCTGCACGGCCTCGTCTTCGGCCCCGACGGCCGCCTCTACTTCAGCAATGGCGACCGCGGCGCCACCGTCCGCACCCGCGAGGGCAAGGTCCTCTCCGTGCCCGACGAGGGCGCGATCTTCCGCTGCTGGCCCGACGGCTCCCACCTCGAGCTGTTCGCCACCGGCCTCCGCAACCCCCAGTCGCTCGTGTTCAACGAGCTCGGGGACCTCTTCACCGGGGACAACGACTGCGACCAGGGCGACGAGGAGCGCTTCGTCCACGTCCTCGAGGGCGGCGACAGCGGCTGGCGCGTGGGGTACCAGTTCGCCCCGCTCGGCAAGGCCGGCCCGTGGAACCTCGAGCGCCTCTGGCACCCCCGCCACGAGGGCCAGCCCGCGTACCTCGTGCCGCCGGTCTTCAACCTCGAGGACGGTCCCTCGGGCATCGAATACTACCCCGGCACCGGCCTGAACCCGTCGTACCGCGGCCACTTCTTCATCACCCACTTCAAGGGCGCCGTCGCGAGCAGCGGCATCCACACCTACACGCTCAAACCCCGCGGCGCCTCGTACGCCGTCGCCACCGCCCAGCCGTTCCTCCGCTCGGCCCTGCCCACCGACGTCAAGTTCGGCCCCGACGGCCGCCTCTACACCGCCGACTGGGCCGACGGCTGGCCGAAGTCGCGCCGCGGCCGCATCTACGCCATCGCCGATCCCAAGCACGCCCAGGACCCGCTCGTGCGCGAGACCCGCGCGCTGATCGGCGGGGACTGGACCCGCCGCCCCGCCGCGGAACTGGCGCGCCTGCTCGGCCACGCCGACTGGCGCGTACGGCTCGAGGCCCAGTTCGAGCTGGCCGGCCGCGCCGACACCGCGACCCTCGAGGCCACCCTCGATGACACCCGGACACCGGAGCTGGCGCGCCGGCACGCCCTCTGGGGCCTCGGCCAAGTGGGCGCCCGCCAACCCGCCGCCCTCGCCTCGGTCCGCAACCACGCGCGCAACGCGGAACCGGCCCACATCGAGCTCCGGGCCCACGCGCTGCGGGTGCTGGGCGACGCCCGCGACGCCCGCGACGCGGAGATCTTCCTCGAGGCGCTCGACGCCGAGCCGCCCCGCGTCCGGTACTTCGCCGCCCAGGGTCTGGGCAAACTCCGCCACGCGCCCGCCGCCACCGCCCTGTTCGCCGCGCTGCAGCGCAACCAGGACGTCGACGTCGCGCTACGCCACGCCCTCGTGATGGGCCTCGTCGGCGGCGCCAACCTCGCCGCCCTCCGCACCGCCACCCACGACGCGTCGTCCGCCATCCGGCTCGGCGCCCTCCTCGCGCTGCGGCGGCTGCAGCGTCCGGAGGTGGTCGCGGTCCTCGAGGACTCCGAGCCGGCCCTCGTCCGCGAGGCGGCGATCGCCATCAACGACGTGCCCATCGCGGAGGGCTTTCCCGCCCTCGCCGCGCTGCTGGACGGCCCGACGCGCGACGAAGCCGTGCTGTTCCGCGCGCTCAACGCCCACTTCCGGCTCGGCCGCCCCGCCAACGCCAACGCGCTCGCCACCTATGCGGCCCGCGCCGACGCCCCGCCCCGCGCGCGCGCGGAGGCCCTCGCGCAGCTCGCCCAGTGGCCCAAGCCCCTGCAGCGCGACCGCCTCGTCGGCGTCTACCGCCCCACCGCCGCGCCCACCCGCGACCGCGCTGTCGCGACCCAGGCCCTCACGCCCCTCGTGCCGCGCCTGCTCGCCCCGGGCACGCCGCCCGTGGTCCAGACCGCCGCCCTCGAGGCGCTCCAGGCCCTGGAACTCGAGGGCGCGACGGAGACCCTGCTCGCGCTCCTCCGCGACGAGGCGCAGCCCGGCGCCAGCCGCTCCGCCGCCCTGCAGCTCCTCGACCGCCGCAAGGACCCGCGCCTCGCCGAGGCCATCCGCCTCGCGGGCGAATCCCGCGACCCGGCGCTGCGCCTCGCGGCCCTTCCCCTCGCCACCCGCGCCGCCCCGGAGACCGCGGGCCCCGTCCTGACCGCCCTCGTGGAACGCGGCACACCGGCCGAGCAGAAGGCCGCCTTCCGCAGCCTCGGCTTCTCCCGCCAGGACGGCACGGACGAGCTGATCGCCGCGCAGCTGCGCGCGCTCGCCGCCGGCCGGCTCGCCCCCGAGGCGGAGCTTGAGCTGCTCACCGCCGCCGAACGGCGGGAATCCCCGGCGGTCAAGGCGCTCCTCGCCGAGCGCACGGCCCGCCTCGCGGCCGACCCGGACCCGCTCGCCGCCTTCCACGCCAGCCTCGCCGGCGGCGACGCCGAGCGCGGCCGCCGCGTGTTTGAGACGCAGCCGGTCCTCGCCTGCATCCGCTGCCACCGCGCCGGGGGCGAGGGCGGCGACGCCGGCCCGAACCTCGCCGGCCTCGGCGCCCGCGCCCCGCGCCGCGAGCTCCTCGAGTCGATCCTCAAGCCCAACGCGAAGATCTCCCCCGGCTACGACACGGTGGTCGTCACGCTGAAATCCGGCGGCACCGCCGCCGGCATCGTGGCGGAGGAGACCGCCGACCAGCTGACCCTGCGCAACCCGGAGAACCAGCTGGTGAAGCTGGCCAAGGCGGACATCGCGCGCCGCGACGGCGCCCCGTCCGGGATGCCCGAGGTCTACGCCACCCTGCTCTCCCCCGCGGAGCTGCGCGACGTGGTCGAGTACCTCGCCTCCCTGCGCGGCGAGAGCCGCCCGGCGAGCAACCTGCCCCGCGCCCTGCGCGGCCCGCCCCCCGCGCCGCGCGCGGAGTGAGGCTGCCGCCACCGCGGCGGCCGGGGCACGTCAGCCGCCGCGGATTTCCTGAGTGTAACTGACCCCGAGGAAAGCGCGCGCCACCCGGCTCTGGTCGAGCAAGTGCCGCATATCCCGGAAATCCCCCTGCTCGACCACCCGCGCGACCTCGGCCGCGAGGTCGGCCGGACGCTCGTTCCACGGCTGGGGGGAGAAGAATACCGCGTGGTTGTGGAGGAGGTGCGGCTTGCCCGCCGTGTTGTCCGGATGCCGGTAGAACGCGCGGTCCACCGCGGCGGGATCGAAGGCCGCGAGGTCGGCCTGCAGGTCCACGCCCACGCCGCACAGGAGGCCCGTCACGCCGGCGAGCCGCGGCTCGCGGTCACCGGCGAACCAGTCGGCCAGGTTGTCCGGATGCAGGATCGTCTGGCCGTTCGCGGGCTGGAAGCGGCGGATCGGCGAGCGGCGGATGCCAGCCCCCAGGACCCCGGTGAACTCGGCGCGGCCGGCGAGGCCGATCACACCGCGGTAATCCGGCCGGCGGGCGCGCGCGACGTCGAAGATCTGCCGGTAGAGCTGGTCGATGCGCAGGCCCTCCGGGTCGCTCGCCTCCACCAGCAGGCACTCGTCGAACCCCCCGTGCAGGGCCGCGTTGAAACCGGTGCGGAGCGTGACCGCGCGCGAAGCCCGGCGCGGGATGAGGAAATCGGGCGTGTCCCCGCCGTCGGTCGGCAGCCAGACCATCGTGCCGCCGATGGTGATCATCTCGCCCATAATCGGGAAATAATCCTCCAGCTCATCCCCCAGCGCGCCACAGCCGATGGAGTACTCGGTCTCGTCGACCCGGCGCGAGACGACGTCGTCCTCATCGAGCGAGGCGTGAAGGATATCCTGCACGTGCCCGAGGATCTCGACGACCCCGCGCGTTCCGCCCGGCCCCGGGATGGCGGTGAAGGCGGCGCCGGCGGTGGTCCAGCGTTCCAGGCCGGCCCAGCCCGCGACGGCCGCGGCGGCGGCGAGCCGGCGCCGCGCCTCGGCCTG
>SYDD01000304.1 GCA_005786775.1 Opitutaceae bacterium | reverse complement strand
TGGCTCAGCAGGCCCCGCAGGTTCGCCCAGCTGGCGCTGCCGCCGAGGAAGTAGAACCGCTCGTGACCCCCGAAGTCATCGAGGATCGTGTGCTGGTCCACCATCGCCGGGTTGCGGCTCGCGGTCTCGGTTGGCGAGACGTCCGGGATCCCGGTGAGCAGCGCCCACACGCCCCGCGCCGTCCCAAAGTGCGGAGTGAAGCAGTGATCGAAGAGCAAGCCCTCCGCCGCGAGGGCGCGGAACACCGGGGTGGTGTCGACCGGGTTCTCCCAGACCGAGGTCTTGTAGGCGCTGAAAGATTCCGCGATCACCAGCACGACATTGGGGGGGCGGGTGCTCCCCGGCCCCGCAGCCACCTGCACCCGCGCGAAGGTCGGCCGCGCATCGGCCGCTGGGGCCGGCAGGCCGAGGTAGGCGGACATCCGGGGCAGATGGGCCCGCACCGCGGCGGGATCGCTGGCCGTTCCCCGGAAGCTTAGCGAGCTGAGGAGAGACTCGACTGGGTTCAGCGCGAGCCGCGCGCCGGCGTCGCCCCGTAGCGCGTAGGCGTCGCTCCAGCGCAGGGGGTATTGCCCGACCCGGCCGTACAGGGCTACGACCCCGGCGGCCGCCAGACCCGCGACCCACAGCCACCGGCCCCGGGGGGCTGCGGCCGGCGGGACACCTCCCGCCCAGCGGTGTAGACGGACGCTCAGCGCCACGCCGAGCGCCGTAGCTCCGCCCCAACCAAGGACCATCCAGCCGACCGGGTAGCTTTCCCACAGCATCCGCCCGGAGATGCGGGCGTCCGCGAGGAAGCCCAGGACCGACGCATTCAGGCGTTGCTGCAGGTAGCGGACGTGCACCAGGTCGGCGAGATAGAGTAGAGCTAGCCCGCCCCAGCAAAGCGCGAGCCACACGAGCCAGCCGCGCCTAGCCGTGCGGGATTCAAAGGCGTGCAGCGGGCCAAACCGGCCCAACAGTAGCAGCGGCAACAGGACCGCGGCGACCACCCGGGCATCGAACCGAAACCCCATTAGGAAAGCGGCCCAAGCGGCCGCCTCCCCGCCGGTGACCAAGTCCTGAGACGCCCAGCGCAGGCCGGAGAGCACGGCAAGCAGTACCCCAGCAAGGGCCAGCACCCAGCGGCACACGCGACAGGAGGGGAAAAGAGTGGGCAAGGGTAAGAGCTCCCCTCGCCCGCCCCGGGTCACCCGCGTTCCGGCGCGAGCGATTTGTGACGACAGAGAGGAGAAGCAACCGGCGCCCGAGGGGCGCGGGAGGACGGAAGGAGATGCCGTTGCAGGTCACCCCGTCAACCGCGGAACGCGCCTCGAGTGCGCTCCGACGCGCTTAAGGTTCGACGCCCGGCCGCCGGACGTGGCTGGATCGGCGGATGCCCCCCACCCCACGCGGCCGGCCCCGGGCCGCCTTCCTGTCGCTGGTTCTCGTGCCGCTCTTCCCCGGTGCCCTTGCCGGGGCCGGCGCGACGCTCCCCTTCTCGGCGGAGCCCTTGGCCCCCGCAGAGGATCGCTCTGCGGTGCTGGTCAACGCGGCGCGCCGGATGCTGGAAGCCGCGCAGCCCGTGATCCTCGCGGAGCGCGGCGCCCTCTGGCGGCCGGACTTCCGGGACCTTGCCGCGTACGAGGCTTCCCTCGCTCCCAACCGCGCCCGATTGGCCCGGATAGCGGGGCTGGCCGACCTGCGTGAACCCGCCCCCGAATTCCGCATCGACGCGGGCGCGGAAAATCTAGGTCCACTCGCGGCGGCGCCCGGCTTCACCGTGCAGACCGTTCGGTGGCCGGTCCTCACCGGCCTCGAGGGTCGCGGTCTGCTCCTCCGCCCGAACGGACCAGTTCGCGCCCGCGTGGTCCTGTTCCCGGATGCCGCTCAGGAGGCGGAACAACTCGCCGGCCTCGTTCCCGGGCTCGACCCGGCCCACCAGGCCGCGCGGCGCCTCGCGGAAGCGGGGTGCGAGGTCCTGGTACCGCGTCTACTGGACCGCGACGACACCCACTCCGGTAATCCGGCGCTTGGCCGGCTCACCAATCAGACGCATCGCGAGTGGATCTACCGTCAGGCGTTTCCGCTCGGCCGCCACCCCATCGGCTACGAGGTGCAGCAGGCCCGGGCCGCCGTCGACGCGTGGGCGCAGCGGGGTGACGGGCTGCCCGTGGGTGTCGCCGGTTGGGGTGAGGGCGGGCTGCTCGCGCTGTTCTCCGCCGCCCTCGAGACCCGTTTCGCGGCCGCGCTCGTCAGCGGTTACTTCGGCCCACGCGAGCGGCTCGCGGAGGAGCCGCTGTACCGCAACCTTTTCGGGTTCCTCCGGGAATTTGGCGACGCGGAGTTAGCCCGGCTAATTCTGCCGCGGAAACTCGTGGTAGAAGCGGTAGCCGGCCCCGAGATCGCGGGCCCGCCCGCGCCGCGCCCCGGCCGCGCCGGCGCCGCGCCGGGCCGGCTAACCTCGCCTCCCGAGCCTGAGGTGCGACGCGAGCTCGCCCGGGCCCTCGAACGCGCTGGGCCGTGGACGTCTCATCTTGAGCTCATCTCACCCGGCGGGAAAGACACCCCACCGCATGGCGCGGCGGCGCTGGGTTCCTTCCTGCGCCAGCTTGGCGGGCCGGGACTCGCTCTCGTCCCGCCTGGTCCGTCCCCCGCCTTGCAACGCGCGCTCCTGGATCGGGCGCGGGTCCAGCGCGAGGTCGTGGCCGCCTACGCCGCGCACGCGCAAGCGCAGATCGGCGCGAGCCAGCGAACGCGCGAGGAATTTATTTGGCGCCGGGTGGAGGCGCGTGATCCTGCCGGCTGGCGGACGGCGATGGTTCCATTCCGGGAGCTCTTCCACAGCGAGGTGATCGGCGTCTGGCCTGAATCCGGCACGGCACCGAGCATCCGCGGCCGGCTGCTCGCCGAGCGTACGGCCTGGACCGTCCACGAGGTCCTCCTCGAGCGCGGGGGCGCCCCTTTCGCGTGGGGGCACCTGCTCCTGCCGCGCGGGCTGCGGCCCGGGGAGAAGCGGCCGGTCGTCGTCGCGCAGCACGGGCTGGAGGGACTGCCGGCGGACCTGTGGGAGGAGGATCCGGCCAGCCGTAATTTCGCGACCTACCAGGCCTTCGCGGCGCGGTTGGCCGAGCGCGGCTTCATCGTGTTCGCGCCGCACAACCTGTACCGCGGTCCCGAGTTCCGGCAGCTGCAAAGGCTCGCCCATCCGCTCGGGCTGAGCCTGTTCTCCCTCATCACCGCCCAGCACGCCGCGATTCTCGACTGGCTGTCGACCCTGCCGGCGGTCGACCCGGGCCGGATCGGCTTGTACGGGCTATCCTATGGCGGCGCCACCGCGCTGCGCGTGCCGGCCCTGCTGGAGCGTTACGCGGCCGTCGTGTGCTCGGGCAACTTCAACGAGTGGGTTTGGAAGCTGGCGAACACCGAGTGGACCGGCAGCTACGTCTTCACCCGCGAGTACGAGATGCCCGAGTTCAACCTCGGCGCGACCTACGGGCATGCGGAGATGGCGGCCCTCATTGCTCCCCGCCCGTTTATGGTTGAGCGGGGACATGCCGACGGGGTGGGGACCGACGAGTGGGTCTCCTTCGAGTACGCGAAGGTCAGGCGCCTCTACGCGCGGCTCGGCATCCCGGAGCGCACCTCCATCGAGTATTTCGACGGCGGACACCGGATCCACGGCCAGGGCACCTACCAGTTCCTCCACCGCCACCTCGGGTGGCCGGAGCCCCGCTAGACGAGGAGCCAGTTACTTCCGGCGCCAGGATCCGTCCGCGCCCTGGACCCAATGGCCGGGGCGCGCGAGACCGGCCAGCGTGAGTGCAGCGAGGTCGCCCGGCAGCAGGGGCTGGACCGCGGGGAGCCACGCCGCCAGGTCCACCCCCTCCAGTTCCGCGGACCATTCCCCGTCACCCTGCGGATCCAGCTCCGCGGTGACGCGAAGGCGGAGCCCGGGGGCGGCGAGGTCGGCTTGCCAGCGCCGGCGCTCGCCGGTGCGGCTGACGGTCGCGCGCCAATCGATTTCCAGGGCACCGGGAAAAGGCCGGGGTCGAACCGGCCCGCCACCTCGCCCTCAAGTGGCGGCGGCGTGAAACGCGGGAGCTGGATCGCAGCCGCGGGTGCCACGGCGGCCAGCGCGAAGAGAGCGAAGCGCCAGTCGGGCAACCAGCGCGGGAGCGGGGAGCGGTCGGCGGGCGTCACGGGCTTCCGCCTCGCCCTCAGGGCACGGGCACCGTGGGCAGGCGCCAGATCTCCTTGGCGTACTCACGGATTGTACGATCGCTGGAGAACTTACCCATCCGCGCGGTATTGAGGATGGCCCGCCGGGCCCAGCCCGCGCGGTCGCGGAAGGCGGCGTCGACGCGTGCTTGGCAATCGCTGTAGGCGCGGAAGTCCGCCAGGACTAGATAGGGGTCGCCGCCTTGGAGGAGGCTGTGGTGGAGCAAAGCGAAAGCGCCGTGTTCCCCCGGAGTGAAGTAATCGCTGCCGATCCAATCAATCACCGCACGGAGCTCTTCGTCGGCCTGATAGCGGGACCATGCCTGGTACCCGCTCGTGCGCAGCGCTTCGACTTCCTCCACCGTGAGGCCGAAGATGAAGATATTATCGTCACCGACCTCCTCGCGGATCTCCACGTTGGCACCGTCGAGCGTACCGATC
>SYDD01000303.1 GCA_005786775.1 Opitutaceae bacterium | reverse complement strand
TGCTGGACGATCTTCTTGATGTCCTGCACGGCGTCGCGGTGGCAAACGAGCACCGCATCCGGGGTTTCGACCACGACCAGGTCCCGCACGCCGCAAAGGGCGATCGCCCGGCCGTTGCTGACCGCGATGTTGCCCTCCGCGCCCGCCGTGTAAACGGCGCCGCGCACCGCGTTGCCCGCCGCATCCTTGGCCAGATGCCGCGGCAGCGCGGTCCAGAGGCCGACATCATCCCAGTCGAAGGACGCGAGGAGAGTTTCGACCGAGGCCGCCTTCTCCATGATGGCGTAGTCGACCGAGATCTTGGGCAGCCGGGGAAAACGCTCGGTGAGGTAGGCGGCGTGATCACCCGCGGGGAAGCCCCGCACGAAGGCCGCCAGCTCGGGAGCATGCCGGTCTGCCTCCGCGAGGAATGCGCCCACGCTCCAGAAGAACATCCCGGCGTTCCACGCGTGCCGACCGCCCGCGAGATACCCCGCCGCGGTGGCGGCGTCCGGCTTCTCGACGAAGCGACTGACCTGCCGGAACACGCCCGCCTCGCCGCGCGCCAGCTCCGGGCCCAGCTCAAGGTAACCGAAGCCCGTGGCCGGATGGTCCGGCTGGATCGCGATGGTCAGGAGGGCGGACGATGCGGCCGCGCGGGGCAGGGCCGCCGCGAGCTGGCGGCCGAAAGCCGCGCGGTCCGCGATAAACGCGTCTGCCGGCAGCAGGGCGAGCGCGGCCCGCTCTCCGCCGCGGGCCCGCACCAGCGCCGTCGCCAGGGCGGCGGCGGGGGCGGTGTCCCGTTTCGCCGGTTCAGCGACGATCTGCTCGGGCGGCACCAGCCCGGCGAGCGCCTCCCGGGTCGCGGGCAGCTGCACTTCATTGGTGAGGACGAAGAGGTTCTCCGGCGGCACGACGGTGCCGACGCGGCGAACCGTCTCCTCCACCAGGGTGCGTTCCGAGAGGAGGCGCAGGAGGTGCTTGGGCGTGCGGGCCCGGCTCATCGGCCAGAACCGCTCGCCGCTGCCACCGGCCATGATGCAGGCGTAATAGGGGGAATTCATCGCGGGTAATTCGAAGATGGTCAGGTCCGGAGCACGATCTTGCCGCACTGGGCACCGGCCTCCATCCGGGCGAAAGCCTCCCCCGCCGCCGCCAGCGGATGCACCTCGCCCACGAGAGGACGGAGTCGATGACGTTCGACCAGCGCCAGCAGGCCCCGCCAATCGGCGGGGGAACCCATGGTCGAGCCCAGCAGGGAAAGCTGCTTCCAGAAAACCTTTCGCACCGGCAGGACCGCGTCCCCGCGCGTGGCCCCGAAGAAGACCAGCCGGCCGCCGGGGGCAAGAACGTCGGCAAGCCGGGCAAAGCCCTCGCCGCCAGCGCTGTCCACGACCACGTCAAAGGACCCGGCTCGCTTAAGGGCCGCCTCCGGCCATCCGGCGTCCGTGTAGAGGAACCCGCCCCGCGCCCCGAGCGCCTCGGCGCGCGTCACCTTGGCGGCGGACCCGGAGGTCACCCACACCTCGGCACCGGCGGCCACCGCGAACTGGAGAGCGCTCGCGGCCACGCCGCCGCCGATCCCGGTGACGAGCACGCGTTCCCCGGCACGCAGGCGGGCCCGGGTGAAGAGCGCGCGGAAGGCGGTAAGGCCGGCGAGGGGCAGCGCCGCTGCTTCCTCCCAGGAGAGGTGCGCGGGCCGGGCGGCCAGCTGCCCGACGGGGACGGCGATCCGCCCAGCCAGCGTCCCATCACGCGGCAGGCCCAAAATCTGGAACTGTGCGCCCTGCGCCCGTTCGTCGTCGCCCCAGAAAAACGCGGGGTTAAGGATCACCTCGCGGCCGAGCCACGCGGGATCCGCGTCCGAAGCGGCCGCCACCACGACCCCGGCCCCATCGGAGCCCGGGATGCACGGCCAGCGGAGGCCGGCGTACTGGCCCGACTTGATCCAGACGTCGCGGTGGTTGAGCGCCGCCGCCCGCAGCTCGACCACGACCTCGCCGGCCGCCGGCAAGGGGTCCGCCACCTCGCCGACCACCAGTTGGCCGGGTCCCTGCAATTGCACCGCGATCATGCCCGAACCTGGCGCGCGGGCGGCCCGCGGAGCAAGCCCCGTCTCGCCCGCGTTTGCCGTTGCGCCGAACGTACGGGGCCCCGTCATTGCGCCGGACTGCTCCTCGCCTTCCACAAGCCCTACGGGGTGCTCTCGCAGTTCACCCCCGAACCCGGTTCCCGCTGGGGCACGCTTGCCGCCTTCGGCCTGCCGCGGGCGGTCTACCCCCTTGGCCGGCTCGACGCCGACTCGGAGGGCCTCCTGCTCTTGTCTGACGAGCCCGGCCTCAACCACCAGCTCCTGGACCCTCGGCGCGGGCACCGGCGCGAGTATTGGGTGCAGGTGGAGGGTGTGCCCGACGACGACGCGCTCCGGCGCCTCGCCGCGGGGGAAGTGCAGCTCGACGGCGTGGCCGTGCGACCCGCGCGGGCATGGCGGCTTGATTCGCCGCCCGACCTGCCGCCGCGGGATCCGCCGATCCGCCGGCGCCGGAACATCCCTGACCGGTGGCTCGCGCTGGAGCTGACCGAGGGCCGCAACCGCCAAGTGCGGCGCATGACGGCTGCCGTCGGCCACCCCACCCTGCGTCTGATGCGCGCACGGATCGGCGACCTCGCCCTCGGGGCGCTGATTCCAGGAGCGTGGCGCGAGCTGGACCCCGCGGAACGCCACCGCGTGTTTTCCGGTGGTCCCTGAGGGCTCGCCGGGCGGGTGCCAGGGTCCGTTGATTAATCGATATAAGTAAATGCGGCGTCGCCCGGCGCCCCGGGGCCGCGCCTGCTTGGGGCGCTGGCACTCAACCCTTCCACCCGATGAAAATGCCCCTCCCTGCCCCGCGCCTCGCCCTCGCGGCCGCGCTGCTCCTGTCCCCCCTCGCCCGCGCCCAGCGGGCCCCTGCCCCGGCCGCGCCGGCCGACGAGGTCGTCGAGCTCTCGCCGTTCGTCATCTCCTCGAGCGCCCTGATCGACGGCAACCGCATCGCGGAGGCCACCGCCGGCACGCTCGTCGCGCGCCCGATCGACAAGCTGCCGATGGGCATCCAGGTGGTGAGCGCCGAGCTGATGAAGGAGCTCAACATCTTCAACGCGGACGGCCTCGGCCAGATCGTGCCCGGCCTTGCCAACCAGAACCAGACGACCTCCGAGGGCACCGGCAACAACACCCAGTACGCCTCCCGCGGGTTCACCGTGCTCCCCCGCCGCAACGGCTTCGCTCCCGGCGGGCGCCTTTACGACATGACGGGCATCGACCGCGTCGAGGTCATCCGGGGGCCGAATTCCCTGCTCTACGGGCAGAGCGACGCCGGCGGCATCATCAACTACATCACCAAGCGGCCGCGGCTACGGAACACCGCCGACGCCAAGGGCAGCGTCGGCGGCGCCTTCGGCAACTACGCCTTCTACCGGGCGCAGGCCGACGTCGACGTCACCCTCGTGCCCAAGACCCTTGGCTTCCGCCTGCCCGCCTCGTTCACGAGCAACGAGCGTGAGTTCAATTTCTTCCGCAACAAGGCCATCGCCTACAACCCCTCGGTGCTCTACCGCCCGCTGCGTAACACCGAGGTCTCCTTCGAGTGGGAATACCTCGACGTGCGCACCAACTTCGGCGCCTTCCAGCCGATCGTCTGGCGCCCCCCGGGGTCCACGGTGGAGTACGTGGACAAGGACAGCCGCGGCCTCGGCCGCGCCGCGCGCGGCGGCCTCTTCGGCCCCTACGCCAAGGCGGAGAACAAGCAGACCAACTGGACCGCCGATCTCACCTCCCGCCTCACGGACCACATCACCTTCCGGGCCGTGTACTCAAAGAACGCCCGCGACCGCAACGAGATCGTCCCGACCGGCGGCGACCCGTTCCGCGCGGTGCCCGTGGCCTACTTCGGCGCCAACACCCGCGACGGCAACCGCATCACCGGCTACAAGGGTGACCTCCTCGGCGAATGGACCCTCGGCGGGATGAAGACCCGCACCGTGGCCGGCTACGAGTACAACAAGAACATCTTCTTCGCCTCCATTTGGCGCGGCTGGAACGCCGCTACCAACCAGCGCGACAACCTCTTCACCCTAAACCTCGGCTACGACCCCGCCACGCAACGCATCACGCGCCCGCCCACCGCCGCCGATTTCCGCCCCTTCAACGGCGTTTCCGGCGCCTGGCTCGACACCCGGCTCGATCCCGCCCTCTGGCGCCTCGAGGTCGGTCCCAACCGCTTCCAGAGCGAGTGGACCAACACCCGCGTGAGCGAGGTCCTCTCGGCCTTCGATGACCGGCTGCAGATCCTCGCCGGCGTCGCGCGCGGCAAGAGCACGCTCGTCAACACCACCACGAGGCAGGCGGACGACCGCAAGGCCACCGTCTGGCAGACCGGCATCGGCTGGGTGCTCGACCAGCGCAAGCAGCACATGCTGTTCTTCAACCGCAGCACAAGCTACCAGCCGCAGTTCCTCTTCGACATCAACTTCGCCCCGCTCGCGCCGCTCACCGCGGAGGGCATCGAGGGCGGGCTCAAATCGACCTGGGGCGGCACCGGCCTGCAGACGACGATCGTGGTCTACGCCCAGGAGCGCAAGGACGTCGGCCGCCAGTTCCAGGACTTCTCCTTCAACCCGCCCCGCACGTACGGCATCCTGACCCCCGGCGAGGAGGTCAAGGGCGTGGAGTTCGAGGCCTGGTACCAAGCGAACCGCCAGCTCAGCTTCACGCTGCTCTACGCCGGCTTCAACGGCCGCATCACCGGCGCGCCCCCGGGCCGCAACGCGCTCATCGGCTACGAGCTGCCCCGCGCCCCCGAGCAGTCCGCCAACCTGATGGTCAACTACAAGCTCGACGGCGACGGCCCCCTCGGCGGCACCCGCTGGACCTTCGGTGCCAACTACAAGAATGACGTCTGGCTCGATACCGGCCTGAACCTGAACACCCTCGAGCGCCGCAGCGATGCGGGCACGGTCCTCTTCGCCGTCATCGCCAAGGACTTCCGCCTCCCGCGGAACCGCGTCCTCGGGGTCCGGCTCAACCTCGGGAACCTGCTCGACCGCAATTACATCTCCGAGGGCTTCACCTTCGGCGAGAAACGCACCTACCGCCTCGCGACGGAACTCCGGTTCTGACGCTGCCTTTCCGTTCCTCCCGCCGGCGCCTCCTTTCCCGGGGCGCCGGCGGCGTTTGCGGCGTCTTCGCCGTTGCCCCCGCGCCCGCCGCCCCCCCAGCCTGCCTCCGCGATGGTCACCCAGCGCGACATCGCCCGGGCCGCCGGGCTTTCCCAGGCCACCGTCTCGCTGGCCCTGCGCCGCCACCCGGGACTCCCGGCGGCCACCATCGCCCGCGTGCACGCCACCGCCGCCGGGCTCGGCTACCGGCCGGACCCGCTGGTGTCCGCCCTGATGTCCCAGCGCCAGGCCCGCAAGCCGGGCGGCACGCTCCGCGCCAAGATCGCCTTCCTCACCGCATTCCCCACGCGGGACGGCTGGCGGCGGAGCCGTTACATCTCGGACTGCTACGCCGGCGTCGCCGCCGCCTGCGGGCCCCGCGGCTACCTCGTCGAGCCCTGCTGGCTCTTTGAGCCGCTGATCGGCGGCCGGCGCCTCAGCCGCATCCTCTGGACGCAGAATTTCCAGGGCCTCGTGGTCGCCCCGCTCCCCGTCGCCAACCCCCCGATGGACATCGACTGGACGCAGTTCTCGGCCGTGACCCTCGATTATTCGATGGCCGACCCGGTGCTGCACCGCGTCGTCGACGACCACGCGGCCGGCCTTGAGCGCCTGCTGGCCGAGATCGACCGGCGGGGTTATTCCCGCCCGGGCCTCGTGCTGCGAGCCCCCCAGGACATCCGCACCCGCCACAGCCGGCTCGGGTTCTTCCTGGCCCAGCGGCTCCACCATCCCCGCTGGAAGACCGTGCCGCCGCTGCTGCTCCCCGAGGACCGCTGGGGCCCGGCGCCGTTCGCCACGTGGCTGCAGCGGTACCGGCCCGATGTCATCCTGACCGAGGAACCCGAGGTGCCCGGCGCCCTCCGCCGGCTGAGTCTCCAGCCGCCGCGGGACGTCGGGCTGGCCTTTTTCCATCAGGAACGGCCGACCAGCCGGCTGAGCGGCATCCGCGTCCTCGCCGAGGAGGTGGGCCGCACCGCGGGCAATATCCTGATGCGCCTGATCGAGACCAACGAGCGGGGCGTGCCCCGCATCCCCGGCACCACGCTCGTAAGCTCGCTCGCCTGGAACGACGGCCGCACGCTCCGCCCCGCCTGAACGCCTTTTTTCCGCGATGAACCGCGCCCTGCTCATCCCGCTCCTGCTCGCCGCGCTCCCACCCGCCACCGCGGCCGTTCGCCCTACCGCCGCCCGCATCACCGAGGTCGCCGCGCTGCTGCCACCCTCCCCCGCCCCGGTGGGTCGACCCGCCGCCGACCGCGCGGCGTGGACCGAACTCGGCGCCCGCCTGCCGCTGCGCGAGCTGCTCACCGAGGCGGACCGCCTCGTGAACACGGCGCCCCCCGCGGTCACCGACGACCTTTACCTGACGTACTCGCGCACGGGCGTCCGCACCACCTACGAGACCGTCTACAACAGCCGACGCGACCGGCTCACCACCTTCGCCTGGGCCGAGGCGCTCGACGGCCGCGGCCGCTACCTCGCCGCGGTCCAGCGGGAGGTCGACGCCATCCTCGACGAGAAGGCGTGGACGCTGCCGGCCCACGACGCGAACCTCGACAACTTCAACGGCCGCGTCGTGGAAGTTGACCTGGGGGCCGCGATGCGTGGCTGGAGCCTCGCGACGGTCGCCGGCTGGTTCGGCGAGGGCTTGGGTGCGGCCCGACTCACCCGGCTGCAGTCGGAACTGCGCCGGCGCATCGTCGACCCCTACCTCAACGCGATCCGCAACGGGCCCCGGGGCGGGATGTGGTGGGTGCACACCAACAGCAACTGGAACGCGGTCTGCCACGCGGGCGTCGCCGGCACCGCGCTCGCCGCAGTGCCGGATCGCACGGTGCGGGCGGAGGTGCTCGCGAGTGCGGAGGCCAATCTGCCCTACTTCGTCGGCGGCTTCACCGAGGACGGTTACTGCAGCGAGGGCATCGGTTACTGGAGCTACGGGTTCGGCCACCACGCGCTCCTCGCGGAGGCCGCGTTCGCGGGCACCGGAGGCGCCCTGCGCCTGCTGCAGGGCGAGAAGCTCGCGCGCGTCAACGCGTACCCCGCGGGGATGGAGATCCTGCCGCGGATCTACCCCGCATTCTCGGACAACACCACCACGGTCCAGCCCGCCAACTGGGTGGCCCCGCTCGCCCACCGCCAACTCGCCGGCGGCAGCCAGCCCGCCCGTCTGCCCGCCCTCGGCTGGGCCGAGATCGCCCGCGACCAGCTCTACATCAGCGCGGTCCGACTCTGGACCCCCTCGACGCCCCCGGCCAGCGCCACTCCGCCCCAGCCGGAACTGCGCCACTGGTTCGACTCCGCACAAGTCCTGATCGCCCGCGCGACGGCCGATTTTGGCGCCGCCATCAAGGGCGGGCACAACGACGAGCTCCACAACCACAATGATCTCGGCAGCTTCGTAGTCGCGCTGGGCACCACCGTCCTCCTCGCCGACCCCGGCAGCGAGGTCTACACCGCCCGCACCTTCAGCGCCCGGCGCTACGAGAGCGAGGTCCTCAACTCCCGCGGCCATCCCGTTCCCGTCGTCGCCGGCCGCCTGCAATCCACCGGCCGTGCCTTCGCCGCCCAGGTGCGCGCCACCGAGTGGACGCGCGCCCGGGACCGCCTGCTCCTGGACCTCCGCGGAGCCTACGAAGTGCCCTCGCTGCGCCGCCTCGACCGCGAGTTCCTCTGCCGGCGCGGCGCCGACGAGGCCTTCGTCATCACCGACGACTTCGAGTTTTCCACGCCGGAGAGCTTTGGCAGCGCGCTCATCACTTTTTCGCCCTGGCGGGAGATCAGCCCTGGCCTCCTCGAGCTCGGCACTGGGAACGACCGGGTCCACGTACGCGTCGAGCCCGAGGGCGGCAACGTCGCCGTCACGGCCACGACGATCACGGAAAATCTCCCCGGGGGCCGCCAGCCGACGCGGCTCGGGCTCGACTTCACCCAGCCGCTGGCGCGCGGCCGCCTGCGCGTGACCGTCACGCGGGCCACGCCGCTGCTGCCACCGGTCGCGGCGGCCACCGTCCCCGCCGAGCTGGGTAACCTGTCGACGCTGGGCGCCACCCAGCCCGGGGAGGGCGCGCTGATCGCGGGCTTCACCGTGTCTGGTCCGGGGCGCAAGGCGCTCGTGCTCCGCGCGGTCGGACCAGGGCTCGCCCCGTTCGGCGTCGACGGGCTTCTGCGGGATCCCCTGCTGGTAGTGCGCGGCGCGGCCGGCGAAGTCGCCCGCAACGACTCGTGGGGCGCCGCGCTGGCGCCGGCGGCGGCCCGGGTGGGCGCGTTCCCGCTTTCGCCCGGGAGCGCCGACGCCGGCCTGCTCTTGGAACTGCCCGGCGGCAGCTACACCGCCCAGGTCGAGTCCGCGGACGCGGGCGCGGGCGCCTCCCTGCTGGAATTGTACGACGCCGGCGGCGCCGGCTCCCGGCTGGTCAATCTCTCCACCCGCGGCCGCACCACGCCCACCGCCCCGCTCACCATCGGCCTCACCGTGGCGGCCGGCGCGCCGCGCTGGTTCCTGCTGCGCGGGATCGGGCCCGCGCTGGGTGCCTTCGGCGTGGAAGGCGCCCTGGCGGACCCGCAGCTGACGCTGTTCCGTGGCGACCAGCGGATCGGCGCCAACGACGACTGGCACGCGAGCCCGTGGGGGAGCGAGATCCGCGGTGCGGCGGCCGCCGTGCAGGCCTTTCCCCTGGATCCCGGCGCAGCCGACGCCGCCCTGCTGGTCCAGCTGACGCCAGGTGCCTACACCTTCCAGGTGGCGCCCAAGGGTTCCGCCACGGGCACCGTGCTCGGCGAGGCCTACGAGCTGCCCTGATCCCGCGTCCGCGGGACGGACGCGGGGGAGAAATCCGGCGTGGGATTCCCCCACATCCGGCTCGCCTGCCGCCCGCGGGGTGATTTGCTCCGGACTTGTCGCGCTCGCCTATGAACGGCCCACGTTTCCTCCCCCTCTGCTGGCTGTTGCTCCCCGCGGGCCTCGGTGCCGCGCAGGCCCCGGCCGCGCCGGAGGTCGACTTCACCCGCGAGGTGCAGCCGATCCTCGCTGAATACTGCTTCCACTGCCACGGGCCGGATGACCAGGACCGCCGCGGGGGGCTGCGCCTCGACGACCGCGAGGCGGCGCTCAAGGGCGGCAAGTCCGGCGTCGCCGCGCTCGTCCCGGGCAAAACCGCCGAGAGCGAGCTGCTCGCGCGGATCCTTTCACCCCACGAGGACGAGGTGATGCCGCCGCCCAAGGAGGGCAAGAAGGTCGGAGCGCGCGAGCAGGAGGTGCTGCGGCGCTGGGTTGAGGCCGGGGCACCTTACGCGCCCCACTGGGCCTTCGTGCCGCCCGTGAAGGTGGAACCTCTGGTGGCCGGCGGCCATCCCGTCGATGCCTTCGTGGCGGCGCGACTGCGCTCCAACCAGCTCGACTTCTCCCCTGCGGCCGATCCCGCCGTCCTCTGTCGCCGCCTGCACCTCGATCTCATCGGCCTGCCGCCACCGCCGGCGGAAGTCGCCGCCTTCGTGCTCGCGGCCGCCACACGGGGCCTGCCCGCCGCCACCGAGGACCTCGCCCGCCGCCTCGTGGCGGATGAGCGCTTCGGCGAACGCTGGGCCCGGGTGTGGCTCGACGCCGCCCGTTACGCTGACAGCAACGGCTACGAGAAGGACCTGCCGCGCGAGCAGTGGGCGTGGCGGGACTGGGTGATCCGCGCCTTCAACCGGGACCTCGGGTACGACCGTTTCCTGACCGAGCAGATCGCCGGGGACCTCCTCCCCGGCGCCACGCAGGAGCAGATCGTGGCGACCGGCTTCCTGCGCAACGGGATGGTCAACGAGGAGGGCGCGATCATCCCCGAGCAGTTCCGCATCGAGGGGATGTTTGACCGCCTCGACTGCGTCGGGAAGGCCACGATCGGCCTGAGCCTGCAGTGCGCGCAGTGCCACACGCACAAGTTCGACCCGATCACCCACGACGAGTACTTCGGCCTCTACGCCTTCTTTAACTCAACCTACGAGGCCCAGTCCTGGGTCTATACCCCGGAGCAGCAGCAGCTGATCGAGACCCTCCGCCGCGATCTCGCCGCCATCGACACGCGCACCAAGGCCGCCGTGCCGGATTGGGCGGAGCGGCTCAGCCGGTGGGAGGCCGACCTCGCCGGCCGGTGCCTCCCGTGGGCACCCCTCATCGCCGAGGAACTCGCCAGCACCAGCGGGCTCAACCATCCGGTCCAGCTCGCCGACCACTCCATCCTCACCCTTGGCCACCCGACCACGCGCGGGGACATCTTCGTGATCGGCACCCCGGCCCTCGATGGCGTCACCGGCCTCCGCCTCGAGGCCCTCACGCACGGGGACCTCGAGTTCAACGGTCCCGGACGCAGCAAGTACGGGACGTGGGCGCTCAGCGAGCTGGAGGTGAGCGTGATGCCGCCCGGCTGCGACCAGTGGGAGAAGGTGGCGCTGCGGGACGCGACGGCGGACTTCGCGGAACCGGTCCGCGGCCTCGAGGAGGAGTGGAAGGCGAACTTTGACAAGGAGCGGCGCCGCATCATCGGCGGCCCCGACCTGATGATCGACGGTTCCAACGACACGGCGTGGCGCGCGGACCGCGGCCCGGGCCGGCGCAACACGGAATCGGCGGCCGTCGTGCGGTTCGCGGAACCGCTGCGCCACCCCGCGGGCACCAAGCTCCGGGTGCTGCTGCGGATGCACCACAGCGGCGACGACAATGGCCGCCACAACACCGCGCTCGGCTGCGCCCGCATTTCGCTGACCCGCGCGCCCGACCCGCAGGTCCCCCCGGTGGACCACGCCGCAATGCTGGCCCTGGAGGTGCCCGCCGACGCGCGCGACGAGCGGCAGCGGACCACGCTGTTCCGCGCCTGGCGCGCCCAGGAGCCCGCGGCGCGCAAGTTCCACAACGAGGCCGAGGCCGCTTGGAAGCGCTATCCGGCGGCGCCGACGTCCGTGCTGCACCTCCGCGAGCGCGGGGGCGTTCACGCCCGCGAGACGCGCCTGCTCGACCGCGGCGCCTGGGACCGCCCGAAGCACGCCGTGCAGCCGCGCGTCCCCGCCGCCCTGAACCCTTGGCCCGAGGACACGCCGCGCGACCGCCTCGGCTTCGCCCGCTGGCTCGTCGACCGGCGCGCTCCGCTCACCGCGCGCGTCGCGGTCAACCGCGTCTGGCAGACCCTCTTCGGCGCGGGCCTCGTCGAGACGCCCGAGGACTTCGGCATCCGCTCCAGCCCGCCCGAGCACCGGGAGCTGCTCGACTGGCTGGCGGTCGACTTCATGGACCAGTGCTGGAGCCACAAGGAGCTGATCCTGCGCATCGTGACCAGCCGGATCTACCAGCAGGACTCCGCGGGCACCGCCGCGCTACGGGAACGCGATCCGGCCAACCGCCTGCTGGCCCGCGGGCCGCGCTTCCGGGTCGACGCCGAGATCGTGCGCGATTCCGCCCTCGCGATCGCCGGGTTGCTGCACCACCAAGTCGGCGGCCCGAGCGTGTTCCCGCCCGTGCCCGAGAACGTCCTCGCCTACAACTACGTGCGGCCGACCTACTGGCAGCCGCCGGAGGACGCGCAGCGCTACCGCCGCGGCCTGTACCTTTTCCGCAAGCGCTCGATGCCGGATCCGATGCTGAGCGCCTTCGACGCGCCGAACGCGGACTTCGCCTGCGCCCGGCGCGTCCGCTCCAACACGCCCCTCGCCGCCCTCACCGGCCTGAACGAGCCCATCTTCGTCGAGGCCGCGCAGGCCCTGGCCCTCCGCCTGTGGCGCGAGGGCGGCGCCTCCGACGAGAGCCGCATCGACCTCGCCTACCACCTGTGCACCGCACGGCCCCCGCGGCCGGCGGAGCAGGCCGCGGTGCGCCGCCTCCTCACGGAGTCCCGGGGCCGCCTCCAGCGCGGGGAACTCCCCGCGGCCGAGGTCGCCTTCCCCGCCCGCCTCAAGGCCGCGGATCTCCCCGCGGACGCCACCCCGGCCGAGCTGGCCGCGTGGACCCTTGTGGCCCGCGTGATGCTCAACCTGGACGAGACCCTGACCAAGCCCTGATCCCGATGCACGAGCCCGTCTCCGCCTCCCTCCGCGCCGCCCAGGCGCGCCTTCTTTCCCGCCGCTGGTTCCTGCAGGACTGCGGGGTCGGCATGGCCGGCCTCGCCCTCAGCTCGCTGCTGGCCAAGGACGCGGCCGCCCGGTCCGCGCCCCCCAACCCGCTCGCCGTGCGCCCGCCGCACTTCGCCCCCAAGGCCAAGCGCGTCATCTATATGTTCATGGCCGGCGCGCCCAGCCACCTGGAGCTCTTCGACCATAAGCCCGAGCTCGCGCGCCGCGACGGCCAGCTGCCGCCCGCCGAGCTGCTCAAGGATTACCGCGCCGCCTTCATCAAGCCCAACTCCGCCCTGCTCGGCCCCAAGTACACCTTCGCCAAGCACGGCCAGGCCGGCACGGAGTTCTCCGAGCTCATTCCCCAGATCGCCTCGATCGCGGACGACCTCTGCGTGGTCCGGAGCATGCAGACCGATGCGGTGAACCACGCCCCGGCGCAGATCCTGATGAACACGGGCTCGCAGCAGTTCGGGCGGCCCAGCTTCGGCTCGTGGACGCTCTACGGCCTCGGCTCGGAGAGCGAGAACCTCCCCGGCTACGTCGTCCTCACCAGCGCCAAGGGCACCAGCGGCGGCGCCAGCAACTACGGCTGCGGCTTCCTGCCCACGGTCTACGGCGGCATCCCCTTCCGCGGCACCGGTGACCCGGTGCTCTACCTCTCCAATCCCGCCGGGGTCGACGCCCGCGCGCAGCGCGCCTCGCTCGACACCCTCAACGAGCTCAACGCGCTCGCCCAGGCCGACCTCGGCGATCCCGAGACGGCCGCCCGCATCCAGAGCTACGAGATGGCATACCAGCTCCAGACCAGCGCCCCCGAGCTGATGGACCTCTCGCAGGAACCCGCCGCGATCCTCGAGGAATACGGCATCAAGGATCCCAGCCAGGCCAGCTACGCTCGCAACTGCCTCCTTTCCCGCCGCCTGATCGAGCGCGGCGTCCGCTTTGTGCAGCTCTTCCACGAGGCTTGGGATCAGCACGGCGACCTCACCAAGGCGATCAAGCGGAACTGCGAGGACACCGACCGGCCCAGCGCCGCGCTCGTGCGCGACCTGAAGCGCCGCGGGTTGCTCGACGACACGCTCGTCATCTGGGGCGGGGAATTCGGGCGCACGCCGATGGTGCAGGGCGGCAACGACGGCCGCGACCACCACAACCGGTGCTTCACGATGTGGATGGCCGGCGGCGGCCTGAAGCGCGGCCACGTCCACGGCGCCACCGACGAGCTGGGCTTCAACGTCGTCCGCGACCCGGTCCACGTCCACGACCTCAACGCCACGCTGCTCCACCTGCTCGGACTCGAGCACACCCGCCTCACGTACCGGTTCCAGGGCCGGGACTTCCGGCTGACCGACGTGCACGGCCACGTGGTGAAGGACCTGATCGCCTGATCCCGATGCCCCTGAGCCGCCGCCACGCCCTCGCCGCCCTCGCCGGCGGCGCCGCTTCCCTCCTGCCCGCCGGGACGCCGCCCTCCCCCGCCGCCGGCACCGCCCGCCCACGGGTGCGCCTCGCGGTGGCCTCCTACTCATACTGGCACTTCCGCACCCCCAAGGTCCCCATCGAGACGGTGATGGACCGCGCGGCCGAGCTCGGTTGCGCCGGGGTGGACATCCTCCACCGCCAGATGGAACTGCCCGAGCGCGGCCCGCTCGACGCCGCCGGCCGGGCCTATCTCCGCCGCCTTCGCCGCCACGCCTTTCGCCGGGGCCTGTCGATCTGCTGCCTTTCCACGCACCAGAGCTTTGTGAAGGCCGATCCCGCGGAGCTCACCGCCGAGGTGCAGCACACGCACCGCTGCCTCGAGATCGCGCACGAGCTCGGCTGCCCCTCGATCCGGGTCAACACCGGCCGCTGGGGCACGATCCGGAGCTTTGATGAACTGATGGCCAACCGGGGGATCGAGCCGGTGCTCCCCGGCCGCACCGAGGACGAGGGCTTCAAGTGGTGCGCGGAGGGCCTCGCCCGCTGCCTGCCGAAGGCCGAGGAGTGCGGCGTCGTGCTCGCCCTCGAGAACCACTGGGGTCTCGCGCGCACCGCCGCCGGCCTCCTGCGCCTCCTCGGCCAGTTCGACTCGCCCTGGCTCGGCGCGCTGATGGACACCGGGAACTTCCTCGACGACATCTACCCGCAGCTGGCGGCAATCGCCCCGCGCACCGTCTACGTGCAGGCCAAGACCTACCCGGGCGGCGGCGAATGGTACACGCTCGACCTCGACTACCCCCGTATCGCCGGGCTGCTCGCGGCCGCGGGTTACTCGGGCTGGGTGGCGCTCGAGATGGAGGGCAAGGAGGACCCCGCCACCGCCGTGCCAGGCAGCCTCGAGCTCCTGCGCCGCGCCTTTGGTTGAAACGTTTTCCGATGCGCCCCCTCGCCCTCCTCCTCGCTCTCCTGCTCGGCACCGCCACCGCCCTTGCCGCCGAGAAGTTCCCCGTCATCGCCCGCGAGGATCTGGTGCGCGCGCTGGCCGTCGGCCCGGTGACCCTGATCGACGCCAACGGCTCCTCCTCCTACCGCAGTGGCCA
Organism: Opitutaceae bacterium; assembly: GCA_005786775.1. Lineage (GTDB taxonomy): Bacteria > Verrucomicrobiota > Verrucomicrobiia > Opitutales > Opitutaceae > ER46. The sequence continues at coordinate 1,210 of SYDD01000303.1, read as the reverse complement.
CCTGCCCGGCGCCATCGACTACGCCGCTCGTAAGGCGGACCTCGCGCGGCTCCTTCCAGCGGACAAGCGCGCGCTCATCGTGGCCTATTGCGGCAGCGAGGCGTGCCCCTCGTGGCGCGCAGCCGCGACCGCCGCGGCCGCCCTCGGCTACACTAACGTCCATCACTTCAAGGCCGGCCTCGCCGGCTGGCGTCAGGCCGGCGGACCCCTCGAACGCAACTAGGCCCGGCCCAGGGGGCTCAGCGCGGCGGACCACCCGCCGTCTCCGTTCGCCAGTGGAAGACGCAGACGGTGACCGGCGGCAGCGTCACCAGAATGGACTGGCCGCAGCCGTCCCACGGGACGTCCTCGGCCATCCGCCCACCCAGGTTGCCCGCGCCCGTCCCGCCATAGTACTCGCTGTTGGTGTTGAGCACCTCGCGCCAGTAACCGCGGCGCGGCACCCCGACGCGATGCTCGCGCCGGGCACCCCCAAAGTGGCCCACCACCGCGTAGAGCGACTCCTCCGCGGAGTCCGTCCGGAGGAAAGCAAGGACATTGGCGTCGGCGGCGTCGCAATTGAGCCAGCGGAAGCCGCGGGGATCGAGGTCGTGCGCGCCCAGCGCGGGATCGCCGGTGTAGAGCCGGTTAAGGTCGCGCACCAGCCGCCGCACGCCCTCGTGGTCGAGATACTGGCAGAGGTGCCAATCGAGGCTCCGGTCGTGGGCCCACTCCCGCGATTGCGCGAACTCACCGCCCATGAACAGCAGTTTCTTTCCCGGCCACATCCAGGCGTACGCGTAGAGTGCGCGGAGGTGCGCGGCCTTCTCGGCGATGTGCCACGCGCCCATCTTGAGCAACATGGAACCCTTCCCGTGGACCACCTCGTCGTGGGAGTACACGGTAATAAAGTTCTCCGCGTACTGATACAGCATCCCAAAGGTCAGATCGGAGTGGTGGTGTCGGCGCACCACGGGCTCCTTCTCGAAGTAGCGCAGGGTATCGTGCATGAGCCCCATGTTCCACTTGTAGTCGAAACCGAGCCCTCCCTGCGCCGTCGGCCGGCTCACCCCCGGAAAGGAGGTGCTCTCCTCCGCGATCATCAACACGCCCGGAAGATAATGATGCACCGCGTAATTTACCCGGCGCAGGAAGGCGATCGCCTCCAGGTTCTCCCGCCCACCGTGACGGTTAGGACTCACTTCCCACACACGTCGCGAGTCATCGAGGT
>SYDD01000302.1 GCA_005786775.1 Opitutaceae bacterium | reverse complement strand
GGGCCGCGGTGAGCGCGTTCCGCCGCCGGGCACCCGCGTCGCGCGCGGGTTCCGCCACCGGCCGCAACGCCGCGGTGAGCCGCCGGCGGTCGCCCAATTGGAGCAGCGCCCGGCCGGTCGGGAGCTGTGCGATCAGCGCGGTCTGGAAACGACCGTACCGCTCCCGCAACGCCACCCAGCCCGGATCCGCGCCCTCCGCCTCGCCCGTGTCGACCGCACGCTGGAAGGCCGCCACGGCCCGCTGGACCGGTTCGGTGACCGCGAGGGTGGTCGCCAGCCGCTCCTCGATCACGCGGGCCCACGCCTCCAGGTAGTGCTCGGACGTCGACCGCGGCTTGTCGATGGTGTGGTCGACCAGCACGGCCGCCGCGTGGGCCGCGTCGAGCGTCGGCGCCGGCGCGCCGCGGACGACACCGGTCATCAGGTCGGACCCGAGCAGCGCCTCCGGGAAGAACCGCTCGTAACCCGCCCAACGGTCGGGCTCCGGGTCGGGTTCGCAGCCCGCCGCCGGCGAAGCCTGATCCGTGGCCGTGAACCCCGCCGCCGCCAACTGCAGCCGCGCCGGGCGGCCGGAGATCCCGTCGGGGACGCGGCTGAACCACGCCCGCGGCGGCACCAGCGCGCGCGGGACGGCCAGCTCGTGGAATCCGCCCGAATGGCACTGCGTCATCCCGAACACCACGCGCCCGCGGCCCAGCCCCGCGGCGAGCTCCCGCCGCAGGTCCGCGACACCGAGCACCTCCGTATTGTCGGTGCGCCAGCCTTGGCGGCCGCCACGCTTCCATTGCCAGAGGGTGATCGCGCTCTCCTGCGCCGCGTCCCGGCCGGCCAGTTCCCCGTGGTCGCCCACCAGCAGGAACAGGGTGCCGCCGCCGCGCACGAGCGGCAGGATCTCCTCCCGCAGGGCGCGGAACAGGGACTCGCGGGTCGCGGGCCGGTTGTCCGGGAGGAATCCCGGAAGCCATTCCGGCTCGTAACCGCCGTCGCGCTCCACCTCGCGATAGGTGTCCGGCAGCACCGCCGGGGAGCCCTCGCGGTTGCCCACTCCGAAGAAACACCACCGCGGCGCCGCCGGCCGGGTCCGCGCCAGCCACCCAGCCCACGCGCGCGCCTGCAGGTATTGCGAGTAATTGTTGGTCAGGGGCGTGCCGCCGCCCGACAGGATCACAAAGACCGCGGGGCCGTCCGCGGGCGCCAACGCCGCCGCGCCCGGACCCGCGCATCCGGAAGCCAGCCAGGGAACCGCCCCGACGCCAGCAAGGCCCAAGCGCAGAAATTCCCGCCGCGTCTGCGCGCGGCGGGTCACGGTTGCAGCCCGAGCAGCCGGCGCACCTGGGGTTCCAGCCGCGCCCCGCGTGCGTTCGTGTCGACGATGCGACCCTCGCGGTCGAGGAGAAACATGGCGGGGATGCTGCGGATGTTGAATTGCCGGCCGAACTCGTTGTCCCAGTAGCGGCCGTCGAACTGCTGCGGCCACGGCATCTTCCGGTCCCGCGTGAAGTCGGTGAGCTTCTTCCGCGCGGCCGCGAGCTTGGCCGCGGCTTGCTCCGGGGTATCGAGCGGGCGGCCGGCGTTGCGGGGATTGCGTCGGGTCTCCTCGTCCACGATCCCAGAGTTCTCGAACGAGATCCCGACGATCTCGAACCCTTGGGGGTGATACTGCTCGTAGACGCGGAGCAGATTGGGGAGCTCGGCGATGCAAGGGCCGCACCACGTAGCCCAGAAGTCGATCAGGACAACCTTACCGCGGAGCCGCGCCACGTCCACCTCGCGCCCGTCGACGGCGGTGAACTTCAGCTCGAGCGGCTTCGTCCGTAGGTCGACCATCCGCACTTCAGCCGCCGCCTGCCGGGCGATCTCGGGGTCCGGACTGGAGGCGAGGGCGCGCATCCGCGCGAGACCGGCCTCCGGGTCACGCGCAGCGAGGAGCTTCGCCTCGCCCAGACGTAGCGCGGGCAGGGCCTTCGAGGCGGGGAACTGCTCCTCCAACGTGCGCAGGGGTCCGGCCAGGGCGGCGGGGTCCGGCTGCTCGGCATCGAGTTGTCGGCTCAGCGCCGCGGAGGCGACCCCGGAGAGGATCCCCTCGCGGGCCGCCGCGGGCAGGTCCTTGCGCGCGAGGGCGGACTCGATGCGCTGGGCGTAGGCGGCGCGGTAGCCGGCGCGCGCGGCCTCCGGCAGGCGTTCGCCGAGCGCCTCGAGCGCCGGCAGCAGCCCGCGCGTGCGGGAATCTTCCGGGAACCCGAGCAGGAAAGTGAACCCGGCCGCGAGGGCCGGCTCGCCCTCGGGGTTAGGGGTCACGATGGCGGTGCGGGCCGCCTCGAAGGCGGCATCGGCGGGGGACTTATCGGCCGCCGGCAAGGGCGCCACGCCGAGGGCGGCCAGCAGGAACAGGCAACGCGGGAGGGACGGGGAGCGCATCGGGGAGGGAGGTGGCGGGACCGCGACCGCGGCGCGTCACTGTCCGCGACGCTGGCGGGCGGGGCGCGGATCGCAATCCCGCAGGCGCCAGCGCGGATTCGACAACCGGCCGGCGGGCGGCACGCTCGCGGCCGGATTTCCCGATGCCTCCCGCCCGTCCCACCTCCCGCTCCGGCCGCGCGCCCCGCGTCGTGCTCGTGGCGATCGCCGGCGGGAGCGGCTCGGGCAAGACGTGGCTCGCGCACGCCCTGCGCCGCCGCCTTGGCCGCCGCGCGGCGCTCCTGTCCCTGGACGACTTCTACCAGGATCTGGGCCACCTGACCCCCGCGCGGCGCGCGCGGCGCAACTTTGACCGGCCCGCCGCGATCGACTGGGCGGCGCTCGCCGCCGTGCTCGACGGGATCGCCGCGGGCGGGCGACCGCCGGTCCCCCGGTATGACTTCACGCGCCACACCCGCCACGGCCAGTCCCGCCGCTGGGCCCCGCGCCCCGTGGTGTTGGTCGAGGGGCTCTGGCCGTGGGTCCGCCCCGCCCTCCGCGAACGGTTCGACCTTCGGATCTACCGCGACACCGCCACACCCGTGCGGCGGGAACGGCGGCTCGAGCGGGACACGCAGGAGCGCGGCCGCACCGCCACCTCCGTGCGGCGCCAATGGCGGGAGCAGGTCGAGCCGATGTTCCGGCGCCACGTGGCGCCCCAGCGCGAACGGGCCCACGTCGTGGTGGGCGGCGAGCTGGAGGACAAGGCCCTCGCGGACCTCAGCCGCCGCATCCTCGACCTGCTTCCGCGGCCGCGGCGCTGCTGAGGCGATTCCGCTCTGGCCAAGCCGCGACTGCGGCGTACGTTTTTACTCTCCCGCCGGTTCCGGCGCACCCTGCCTTATGAAGACCACCCTGCCCCCCCTCCTCGTGGCGGCCGTGCTGTGCCTCCCCGCCGCCGTCCGCGCCCAGGCGCTCCCCGCGCCGCGCCCGCCCGCCTCCGCGGACGAGGTTCCCCTCACGCTCACCCCATTCGTTGTCGAGGAGACCCAAGACCGCGGCTACGCGGCCACCTCGACCCTCGCCGGCACCCGCCTGCGCACGGACCTCCGCGACGTCGGCGCCGCCATCTCGGTGGTGACGTCCCAGTTCCTCCTGGACACCGCCTCCACCAACGCGCGCGACTTCCTCGTCTACACCACCAGCACCGAGGCGGGCGGCTTCGAGGGCAACTTCTCCGGCGTCGACACCGGCAACCGCTTCTCGAGCGCCGAGTCGCTGCTCCAGAACCCCCAGAACTCCACGCGCGTCCGCGGCCTCGCCGGCGCTGACCTCACGCGGGACTTCTTCCTGACCAACATCCCGCTGGATTCCTACAACACGGAGCGGGTGGACATCTCGCGCGGCGCCAACGCGATCCTCTTCGGCCTCGGCAGCCCCGCCGGCATCATCAACAACCAGCTCAAGTCCGCTCAGCTCGGCCGCAACAGCTGGGCCTTCAGCAGCGCGCTCGGCCGCTTCGGCAGCCACCGCGAGGTGCTGGACGTGAACCAGGCCGTCGTCGCGGGCCGGCTCGGCGTGCGCTTCATCGCCCTGAACAAGTCCGAGGGCTACCGGCAGAAGCCGGCCTTCGAGGACGACCGCCGCGCCTTCGTCACCGCCAAGTGGGAGCCGCGCCTACTCCGCGACGGGCTCACCCAGTTCCAGGTCAGCTATGAGGGCGGCTACACGCGCTCGAACCGCCCCCGGCCCACTCCGCCGCAGGACGGCCTCACGGCCTGGTACAGCGTGCTGAACAAGGCGGCGGTCGACCCCACCAACCCCACCGCGGTCACGACCAATCCGCTGCTCTTCGCGCACCTCGGCGCGCCCGGACGCTGGTTTGGCCAGGTGGGCGCGGTCTTCACCGACCCCGCCTCGGCCACGCAGGGCGGCAACGGCGTCCCGCCGTTCATGATCAGCCGGGGCGGCACGCCATTCGTCTCCTGGTACGCGATCGGCGCCTATGCCGCGCAGGGCAACAACCCGAATTTCTTCCTCAACCGCCAGTTCGCGCCCCCGGGCCAAGCTTACACCGGCCTTTGGCGCTACCAGGAGATCCGCGACCCCTCGACCTTCAACTTCTACGACGTCCTCCTCGACGGGCCCAACAAGCGCGAGGAATCGGACTTCCGCGCCCTCAACGCCACCTTCCGCCAGACGTTCCTGCGCGACCTCGTGGGCATCGAACTGGCCTACGACCGCCAGACCTTCAACCGCGAGAACTTCGGGGTGTTCGGCTTCGACGCGTACACGCTGTTCGTGGATTTCAACACCAAGCTCGTCGACGGCGCGCCCAACCCGAACTTCGGCCGGCCGTACGTCGCCTCCGACTCCATCGGCAACAACTTCTCCGAGGTCACCCGCGAGGCCAAGCGCGCCACGGCCTACGCCACGCTCGACCTCCGCCGCCGCCCGGGCTGGCAGCGCCACCTCGGACGCCACGTGTTCACCGGTACCTGGACCAACCAGCGCAACGCCACCTTCAACCGCAGCATCAACGGCTACTCCTACGGCCTCGACCTCAACGTCTACGCCAACAACCCCGCCGCGACCACCTACCCCTCTTACGCCGCCATCCACTACCTCGGGCCCTCCATCGCCCAGCTGAACTCACCCGCGGGCGCCGGCATTAGCGGCATCACCGCCCTCCACGTGCCCCAGAGCTCCGGCACCGCGCTGCTCTTCGACGCCCGCGTGAACCAGATGGTCCGCGTACCCGTCACCACGATCTCCGCCGGCGAGCGGGACATCAGCAAGCTCTACTCCGGCGCCTCCAAGAACGCCAACACCACCCGCAGCCAGTCCGCCATCTGGCAGGGCTACCTGCTCGGGGACAAGCTCGTCGGCCTCGTCGGCTGGCGCGAGGACGAGTTCGACCTCCGCGACGCCGGCCCCGCCCGGCTCGCCTCGGGCACCGGCGAGACCGACCCGTTCAATCCCGCCTGGAACCTGCCTGAGCGGCCCACGATCTACGCCAAGGACTCCACCGTGAGCTGGAGCGGGGTGCTGCACGCGCCCGACTGGGTCCGCCGCCGGCTGCCGCGCGGCACCGACCTGAGTCTTTCGTACAACGAGGCGCGCAACTTCCGCCCCTCGTCGACGATCGCGGATGTTTACGGCCGCCCGTTCGCCCCGCCCGCCGGCCGCACTAAGGACCTCGGGGTCACCCTCTCGGCGCTCGAGCGGAAATTCACCCTGCGCGTGAACCGCTACCGCACCACGCAGACGAACGACTCCGCAACCTTCTACAATACGTTCTGGCCCGGCAACGACGCGGTCCGCGCGATGAACGGCCTCCGCGGCTCCAACACCAGCGAGGTGGTGATCAACAAATGGTTCGGCTTCACGCCCGCCGACCCGCGCTACCTGCCGCTGCGCGCCGGCCTGACCAACCCCGCGCAGGCCAACGTCCTCAACCCCTCGCTCACGCCCGCCGAGACTACCGCGCGCAACCTCTGGTTCACGCAGCGTACCCGCGAGGAGTGGCTCCGCCCCGTCGATCCGCTACTCGCCCAGACCTGGGGCTTCACGCAGGCGCCCAACGGCGGAAACTGGAGCGCGACGCGGCCGCCAAATGTGGGCAACGTCGCCGATACGGTGTCCGAAGGCTGGGAGTTCGAAGGCACGTTCAACCCGCTCCCGCACTGGCGCCTCACGTTCAACGCCGCGCGCCAAGAGGCCCGTCGCGCCAATGTGGGCGCGGATTTCACCGAGTTCATCAACCGCAACCTGCCCCTCTGGACCGACGGCAACGGGAAGCTCGCGACTAATATCCGCGAGATGGAGGGCCTCGAGGACATCATCTACTTCAACTCGTTCGGCACCTCGCAGCTTGGGAACCTCGCGATCATCAATATGTACGTGCCCTACCTGAACGCGCTCGCCGCCAACGGCTCGCCGGTGCAGGAGCTGCGCCGCTGGCGCTTCAACGCGGTGACGAACTACGACTTCCGCACCGGTGCGCTCAAGGGCTGGAGCGTCGGCGGCGCCGCCCGCTGGCAGGACCGCGTCGCTACCGGCTTCCCCGCGAAGCAGAATGCCGCCGGCGCCTGGGTCTACGATGTCACCCGCCCCTACTACGGGAGCGCCCAGATCAACTACGACCTCTGGTTCCGTTTCGGCCGCCGCTTCCTCACCGAAAAGGTGCGCTGGAGCGTGCAGCTCAACGTCCGCGACGTCTTCGGCACGGAGGACCTTATTGCGGTTACCGCCCAGCCCAACGGGCAGGTCGCCAGCGCCCGCATCCCGCAGCCGAACAAGTGGACGATCACGAACTCCTTCGAGTTCTGATCCAAGGGCGCAGCGCCCCAGCGCCGCTGCGCCTCACGCCGCCCGGCCCGCCCCGGCCCGCCCCGGAGGCGGGGGCGCGGCCGCCCGCAGCACGCGGTGATTGACGGTCCGGCGCTGGTCCGCCGTCAGCGGAGGCAGTTCCGGCAGCGCGTCGGCCCGCGCCTCCCGCAACCAATGGCGCGCGAGGGCGCGGAAATTATCCCACCGCTCGGAAAGGAAGTGATCCCGCGGGGTCATCGCCTGGCCGTCCCCCACGAGCGGCGGCGCCCCCGCGGCCTGCCGCAGAAGGCTGCGCCATTCGGTGAGGAGGCGATCGAGGTCACCCCGACCCGCGGTCTCCACCTCGTCGAGGACCTCCCGACTCCGCGCGCCCTCCGCCACCACCGCACGGACGGCCTCCGCCGCACCTGCGCCGTACTGCACGGGCACGCCCTCGCGCAGCCAACCCTCGATGGTCAGGTGGCGGTACGCGCGCCCGCAGGCCTCGGCGAGGCGCCCGAGCCAGCGCGGATTGGTGCCGGTGAAGCGGTCGCCCGCGAACAGGTTCGCGGTGTCGAACAGCAGGTCATCGATCGGGTAACGGTGATCCTCAAGGGCCGCGGCCAGCGCGAGCCCCTCGGGGCCGAGGAAACCCGCGACGATCTCGCCCCGCACAGTCAACCGCAGCCTCCGGTCGAGGACACCCGTGCGCTGCCATTGCCAGAGGAGCGTCGGCTCCGGCGACAGGGCGAGGCACGCCGTACGGTGCGGGCACGCGGGACACGCGGGGCTCGGATTGCGGTCGCGGCGCACGAGCCGCGCGCGGCCGGTGTCGGTCCGCTCGCCGCAGGGCAGCGCGTCGGCCAACTCGGGCGGCGTCTGCTCGCTGCCTAACGGGAGGCGTTCCTCACTGAAGAAACGGCCCGCGGCGTCGCGCGCCAATTCGCCAGCATCGCGGCCGTCGCGCAGACGCCGGAGGAGGACGGCCCAAGGTAGCGGCGGGGCGCGGCGCAGGCGCAGCGGTTCGGCCCGGCGCAACCGTGGCGTCCCCGCGCTCACGAGCACGTACCCGGCCTCGTCGAGGCCCCGGCGGCCGGCGCGGCCGACCATCTGCAGCAGGTCGTGCGGCGCGATCTCGCGCTCGAGGTGGTCATGGCGGTAGGCAGCCGCGGTGATGAGGACCGAGCGCAGGGAGAAATTGATGCCTGCGCTCAGGCCTAGGGTCGCCACCACGGCGCGAAGTTGTCCGGCCTTGGCGAGCGGCTCGATCACGCCGGCCCGCTGCGCGTAACTCAGCCCACTGTGGTGGAACGCCACCCGCGCGCGGAGTAGCCGGGCGAGGACCGGCCCACACAACTGCTCTTGCTCCGGCGTGAGGGTCAGTGGATCCGCGAGCGGCAGCTCCCGCGCGAACTGGCGCGCCAGGCGCTCGGCATCCGCGCGGTGCGGCGCGAAGACCAAGACCGGACCCAGCCCCTCCCGTAAGGCGCCCGCCACGCGCCGGCACCAAAAGCCCTCGATGCAGCGCGGCAGGCCGTGCACGAGCTCATCGACCTCGACCTCCTCGAGCTGCACCGGGCGCTCATGGTGCGCGATGACTTCGGACTCGCGCCCTAACCGGCGGAACCACGCTGCGACATCCTCCGGGTTCGCCACCGCGCCGGACAGCAGCAGGAGCTGCAATTCGCGCGGCGCCGACAACAGCACGCCCTCGTAGTGGTTACCGCGATGCGCGTCCGCCAGCCAATGATACTCATCCACCACCAGCATCCGGAACGGCTCGCCGGGACCGGCGGCCGCCGGGTCGACGATCCGACCTTGCACTGCCTCCAAGGTCGCAACCACCACCGGGGCCTCCGGGCGAACGCAGAGGTCGCCGGTCATAATACCCACCTCCCAGCCGCGGGCGCGCCATTCGGCGAACTTGTCATTCGCCAGCGCCCGCGTCGGGACGGTGAAGAGGGCCCGGCGGGCGAATGCGGTCTGCTCGACCCAGCGCTCGAAGACGTAGGTCTTACCCGCCCCCGTCGGCGCGCTCACGATCACGTCGCGGCCCGCGCGGAGACCGTGCAGCGCCAGCGCCTGCCACCGGTCGGGCAGCATGAGCTTCTGCAGGCCGGCGAAGGCGTCGTGGAGCACGCGCCCAAGGTGCCCGCCGCACCGGGCCCGTCAATCGGCGGCACGACTCCGTGCCGCCGAAGTCAGCCTCAGGGCGCCGCGACGGTCGCCGCGGGCGCGATGCGCGCGATGCGCTCCGGCAGCAGCGCGTAGAGGGCGCCGTCCGGACCCGGCACGACGTGCCGGATGCGACCGAGCTCCTTGAAGACCACCTCCTGCGCCACGACCTTGCCGTCCCGCAGCTCGATCCGGCGGAGCTCCTGCGCCGCGAGGGTCGCGAGGAACAGCTGGCCCTTCCAGCGCGGGAACAGGTCGCCCTCGTAGAAGGTGATGCCGCACACGGCGAGGGAAGGCACCCAGTAGGTCAAGGGCTGCTCCATCCCCTCCTGGCTCGTGATCTGGGTGATGGCGTCGCCGCTGTAATCCATCCCGTAGGTGATGACCGGCCAGCCGTAGTTGCGGCCACGCTCGACGAGGTTCAGCTCGTCGCCGCCGCGGGGGCCATGCTCGGTGCTGTAGAGGCGGCCGGTGCCGGGCTCGAAGGCGAGGCCCTGCGAGTTGCGGTGGCCATAGCTCCAGATGGACGCGAGGGCCTTGGGGTCCTTGGCGAAAGGATTGTCGGCCGGGACGCGCCCGTCGTCGTGCAGGCGGTGAACCTTGCCGATGGGGAGGCCGAGGTCCTGGGCCACGCTCTTCCCGCCTCGCTCACCGATGGTGAGGTAAAGGAACCCGGCGCGGTCAAAGGCGAGGCGACCCCCGAAGTGCACGCCGCCCGCCTTGGTGTAGTGCTCGGTCCGGGCCTGATAGATGGTCTCCTGCTCGACCAGGGTGTTGTCCTTGATCTTCCCGCGCACCACGCGGGTCAGGCTGACGGCCTCGCCCTTGGCGTTGCGCTGCGGATCGCTGAAGGCGAAGTACACCCAGCCGTTGCGGGCGTGGTCCGGATGCGGGACAACGTCGTAAAGGCCCGCCTGGCCGCCGGTGTCGACCGCGGGCAGGCCGAGCAGGGGCCGCGCCGCTAGCTTGCCCTTCTCGATTAAAAAGGCGTGGCCGCGCTTCTCGGTGGCGATCGCGAGGTCGGGCTTCAGGAACGCGAGAGAGTACGGCTCCTTCATCCCGCCGACCCACGTCGACACCTGGTACTCATGCAGCTGGCTGCGGGCCGTGACGAAGTCCGCCGGCTTGGCGAACTTGAGCTGGCCGGCCGCGTGCAACGCTCGCTGCTCGCGGATGTAGATGACCATCGCGCGGATCTCCTTATCGGGGATCGCGCTGCCCCACGCGGGCATTCCCTTCTCGGGAAAGCCCTGCCGGATGCTGCGCTCGATGCTGGCGTCGTCCGCACCCGCCGTCCACACGTCGTCCAGCAGCGACCCGGCCTGCGCGCCCTGCAGCTTGTCGCCGTGGCAGTTGGCGCAGAGCTGCTGGTAACGCTGGGCGACGTTGTTGGGGCGGGGCTGGCCGGCGGGGAGGCTGGCGGCGCCGGCGAGGGCGAGGGCGAGGGCGAAGGGAACGCGGGGAAGGGTGATCACGGCAGCCGAGCAAAGACGCACCTTAACCCCGGGCGCAATCGCCGGTTTCACCGGCGCGGCCGGACGGCTCAGTTCAGGAGCAGGTGGAACACGCGCAGGGCCTCGCCCCCCGGCTCCCCGGCCGGCCGGGCCACTAGGCGCACGCGGCACCGGTGCGGACCGGGCGGAAGTCCGTCCGCCAGCATCAGCGCCCACGGCAGGTGTAAGGAGGCGCTCCAGCGCGTCCAGGAATCCACCGCGGCGAAAGGTCCGCCATCGATGCTCACCTCGAGGCGGCCGGTGTCCGGCCCGGCGGTGATGAAGAGCCCGGCAGCGGTGCCGGTGAACGCGAATTCAAATGCCGCCGCCGCGCCAGTGCCGACCAGCGCCGGCACACCCATAAAACCCGCACGGCCCGGCTTGCCGTCCGCCGGCCGCCACGCCGGATCGAGGCTGAACCCGCGCTCCACCCGCGCCGTTGCCGGATCCACCAGGCGCCCGCGGAAGTAGCTCGCGGGGTCCAGCGGCGCCTCGGGTAAGGGCGGCGGTGCGCTTGGCGACCGCGCCTCTGCCCACGCGGCGTCCAGCAAACGGCTGATCGCAGCGGCGTACACCTCGTGGCCGAAGGGCGACGGGTGCAGGTTGCGGATGTCCTTTTCCCAGGAGAACTGCCCCGCCGCGATCCGCTCGGTGAGCTCGCGCGCGAGGTCGAGCGAGGGATTGCCGTAGGCGGCCGCGACGCGCTCGTGCTGGCGGATCACCTCGGGCACCTGGCCCGCGCGGTAGGCCTCGAGATGCTCCGGCATCGCGAAGTGCAGATGGATGATGCCCATCCGCGGGTTCGCCAACCGCGCCTGCCACACCACGCCCTCCATCCCGCGCAACATCCGCGCGGGCTGGTCGGGGATGTTACTCGCGTCATTGACCGCCGCCTCCACGAACAACAGGTCCACCTCGCCCCGCGCCAGCACATCGCGGCTGAACCGGAAGGCGTGCGGCACGGAGCCGAGGGAGCCTACGCCGGCCGCGATGAAATCGAACTCCGTCCGCGGGAAACGCCGCCGCAGGTCGGCCATCACGCGCTCGCGCCAGCCGCTCATCGCGGTGATCGAGCCACCGAGGAACGCGACCCGCGCGGGACCGCCGGCCGCGAACCGGGCGCGCGCGTGGTCCAGGCCGCCCCGCAAGGTGAAGTAGTCCTTCGCACCCGGGAGCCGCGCCGGATCATACCCCGCGGGGCGGGCGGGTTCCGCGGCGGCGGCCCGGACAGAGGGGGCGAGGAGCGGGGCGGCGAGGCAGGCGGCGAGGAGGCCGGGCAGCCGGAAGCGGCGGGGAAACACGCGGGGCATCCCCCGAGATGGCGCCGCGACCGCCCCCGCGCAAGGCCGCGGCCGCCTCAGACCACCGTCTCGGCCGGGATCGCCGTCAGGTCCGGCGCCCCGGGCACGCCGAAGGGCGCCGCATTAAGGGACCCGATCCGGAGCTCGCCGCCGCGCAGGTCGAGCCGCGGGACGCCATCGTCCATCGGCACATAAAGGTCTGAATGGTGCCGGCGCGCGTGCTCCTGCAGCGCCGCCGGGAATTGCCGCAAGCCCGCGAAATAATGGTGGCCGTTGCGCTCCACGCTCGTGATCCCAAGCGCCGCCTGCGCCGCGAGATCCTGCAGCGGGGAGATCGGCCCCACGCTCCCGAGATCCTCGCCGCTGTGCACCGCCGGCAATCCGGCCGCGCGTCGCCGCGCCAACCGGCCCGCATGCACCACACTTTTAAAGACGCCCTTGCAGTTCTTGTGGCTGGTGCCCGCGTAGCCCAG
>SYDD01000048.1 GCA_005786775.1 Opitutaceae bacterium | reverse complement strand
CTGGACTGCCCGATCTGTGACCAGGCTGGCGAGTGCAAGCTGCAGGAGCAGGCGACCGGCTACGGACGCGGCTATTCCCGCTTCATCGAGCAGAAGAACGTGAAGCCCAAGCGGACCCAGCTCGGGCCCCGGGTGATGCTCGACGACGAGCGCTGCATCCTCTGCTCGCGCTGCATCCGCTTCTGCAAGGAGATCGCCAAGGACGACGTCCTCGGCTTCACCGACCGCGGCAGCTACTCGACGCTGACCTGCTACCCCGGACGGCAGCTGACCAACAACTACTCGCTCAACACCGTCGACATCTGCCCGGTGGGCGCGCTGACGAGCACGGACTTCCGCTTCAAGATGCGGGTGTGGTTCCTCAAGCAGACCCCGGGCATCGACCCGGAGTCGAGCGCCGGCGCCAACACCGTGGTCTGGTCCCGCGAGGGCGTCATTTACCGCATCACCCCGCGGGACAACGACGCGGTGAACGACTCGTGGATGGCGGACAGCGGCCGCGAGCTCTACAAGCAGGTGCGCGCGCCCGGCCGGCTGGCGGAGGTGCGCGTGGCGGGCGTGCCGGCGACCCTCGACGCGGCGATCGCCCGGGCGGGCGAATTGTTCCGCGCGGCGGCGGGCCGCGTGGCCGTGGTCGGTTCGGGCCGCAGCTCCGTCGAGGAGCAGTGGCTGACGCGCCGCCTGGCCGAGGCCCTGCAGGCGCCGGCGCAGCTTGTGAGCCGGGTGGGGGAGGGCGACGGCCTGCTCGTCTCGGCGGACCGCAATCCGAACGTGCGCGGCGCGCTAGTGACAGGCCTGATCCGCAGCCTGCCGGCGCAACGGCTGGACGAGCTGGCGGCGGCGATCGACGCCGGCCGCGTGACGACTGTCGTCGCGGTGGGCGAGGACCTCGCGGCCGCCGGGCTGACGCCGGCGCAGCTTGCGAAGGTGCGGATCGTGCATCTGGGCACCGCGGCGAGTCCGACCAGCGAGGTGGCGGCGGTGCTGCTGCCCGCGTTCACCGTCTTCGAGAAGTCCGGGTGCTTCGTGAACCAGCAGTTCCGCCTGCAGCGTTTCCAGCGCGCGGTGCCGGGCGTGGCGGGTGCGCACGATGACCTTGAGCTGCTCGCGCGCCTGATTGGCGCGGCGGGCGGCGCGGCGGCCCCGGCGGAACTCGCCAGCGTCTGGCGCGAGTTGGCCGCGGCGGTGCCGGCGCTCGCCGGTCGCACTTTCGCGAACGTGCCCGACCTAGGCCTGCCGCTGGATCCCGCGCCATTCGCGGGCCTGCCCTTCGTCGAAGGCCCAGGGCTCCACTATATCCCCGCTAAGGGCTGATCCTATGCGCTCCTCCGCCTTCATCGCCGTGGGCCTTGGCTTCGTCCTGATGGGCGCGGGCCTTTACGCCCTCACCTTGATCAAGGGTAAGCCGCTCCCGGCCGAGCCGACCAAGGCGCAGCTGCGCGAGCAGGCGGCGCGGGCGGTCGAGACCCGCAAGATGCGCATCGCGGCGGGGGTGAGCGCGGCCGTAGGGCTAGGCCTCGTGCTGTTGTTCCTTTCCTGAGATGGTCGACCTCTACCTCAGTCTGCCGCCCCTGGTGCAGGGCCTCCTCAAAGGCCTGGCCGTCATCATGGTGATTTTCCCCATCGGCGGCGCCTGCTCGATGGCGGAACGCAAGGTGTCGGCGTGGATCCAGGGCCGGCCGGGTCCGAACCGCGCCGTCGTGCCGTGGGTCGCCTGGATCCCGGTGCTGGGCCCGTTCCTGCAGCGCCTCGGCGTGTTCCACGTGATGGCGGACGGCGGCAAGATGCTGTTCAAGGAGGACGCCCTGCCGGGGCACGTGCGGAAGTTCTACTTCGTCCTCGCCCCGCTGGTGGCGATGATGCCCGCCCTGACCACCGTGACCACGGTGCCGGTGGGGGCCTACCTCGATGCGGCGGGCCGGACGGTGCCGCTGGTCCTGGCGAACGTCGACATCGGCATCCTCGCGGTCTTTGCGGTGTCTTCGCTCGGTGTCTACGCGCTGATCCTCGCCGGCTGGGCCTCGAACTCGAAGTACCCGTTCCTCGGCGGCATCCGGGCGTCGGCGCAGCTGATCGCCTACGAGCTCTCGCTGACCCTGTCGGTCGTGCCGGTCTTCCTGTGGATCAACGCCCCGGGCACGCCGGGCACGCTGAGCCTCTCGCGGGCGGTGGAGTTCCAGTCGGGCGCGTGGCAGGGCTTTTCGGCGGCCTCGTGGGGCGGCGTGTGGTTCCTGTTTTTGATGCCGTTGTCGGCGCTGGTCTTCCTCATCGCGCTGTTCGCGGAGACCAACCGTCATCCGTTCGACATGGCGGAGGGCGAGTCGGACCTCGTCGGCGGGTTCCACACCGAGTACGGGGCCTTCAAGTGGGGCCTCTTCTTCGTGGCCGAGTACGCGCACATGCTGATCGGTTCGGCGGTTTTCACGCTGCTGTTCCTTGGCGGCTGGAACCCGCTCCCGTGGGTGCCGCTCGCGACCCTCGTGGACTGGCTGACGGCGCTGACGCCCCTCGCGGCGCACCCGATCGCGGTCGGGCTGCTTTCGATCGGCATCTTCCTCGGCAAGGTGCTCGCGCTGATCTTCTTCTTTATGTGGGTGCGCTGGACGGTGCCGCGCTTCCGCTACGATCAGGTGATGGAGCTGGGCTGGAAGAAGCTGCTTCCCCTCTCGATCGTGAACCTGCTCTTCTATCTGGGCGCGATCGCCGCGCTCACGCCGTAACCCGCCATGGCCGTCGTCCCCGTCGCCCGCCCCCCGCTCACCCTCGCCGAGCGCACCTACCTGCCGCAGATCGCCGCCGGGTTGCGCACGACGTGGCGTCACCTCGTGCGGCCGAAGCAGACCCTCGAGTACCCCGAGCAGCGGCCCGCCGTGCCGCCCGGCTACCGCGGCGTGCCGACCCTGGTCCGCGACCCGCACGGCCGCGAGAAGTGCGTGTCCTGCCAGCTCTGCGAGTTCGTCTGCCCGCCCAAGGCCATCCGCATCACCCCGGGCGAGATCGCTCCGGACGCCCCGACCGCCCACGTCGAGAAGGCGCCGAAGGAGTTCGAGATCGACATGCTCCGCTGCATTTACTGCGGGATGTGCCAGGAGGTCTGCCCGGAGGAGGCGATCTGGCTGCAGAACCAGTTCTCGATGACCGGCACCTCGCGCGAGGAGATGGTCAACCGCAAGGACCGGCTCTACGAGCTGGGCGGCACCCTGCCGGACGAGCACCTCAAGTGGGACCGCAAGGCCGCGGCGGAGCAGGCGGGCAACGACCGGCACTGAAAATGGGCGAGCTCACCTTCAACCTCCTCGCCTGGTTCACGCTGCTGAGCGCGGCCGGGGTCGTGATCAACCGCAACGCGGTCAACGCCGCCCTCTGCCTCCTGCTCTGCCTCACCGGGGTCGCGGGGCTGTTCGTCGTGCTCGAGGCGTACCTCCTGGCCTTCGTCCTCCTGCTGGTGTACGCGGGCGCGGTCGTCGCCCTGTTCCTCTTCATCGTGATGCTGCTCGACACCTCGGGCGCGCCGCGGTCGCTCCCGCGCCGCCTTCCGCTCATCGCCCGGGTCCTGGCCGGCGGGCTCGTCGCCAGCGGGGTGCTCTCGTTCTCCGCGCGGGTGAAGCTGCCGGTCTCCGAGGCCGTGGCAGCCGCCCCCGGGGTCGGCGCGGCGCTCAAGCCCTACGCCTACCAGCTGTTCACCACCTACCTCCTGCCCGTGCAGATCCTCGGCTTCCTCCTGCTCGCCGCGATGCTCGGGGTGATCGTCCTGAGCAAAAAGTTCGAGGGACTGGAGGACATCAAATGATCCCCGCGACCCTCGACGGCCACCTGCTGGTGAGCGGGGCGCTCTTCGCCCTCGGCCTCCTCGGCGTCCTGCTCCGTCGCAACACGCTCGTCGTGTTCATGTGCCTCGAGCTGATGCTCGTCGCCTCGACCGTGGCGCTGGTGGCCTTCTCCCGCTACAACGGGATCCTCGACGGCAACGTCTTCGTGTTCTTCATCCTCACCGTGGCCGCCGCCGAGGTGGCGGTGGGGCTGGCCATCATCGTGGCCCTCTTCCGGCGGCGCCAGACCGTCCAGGTGGACGAGCTCAATTCCCTGCGCAACTGAGATGAGCCCCGCCCTCCTCGCATCCGGCGTCCTGCTCGCGCCCCTCGCCGCGGCGGCGGTCATCGCCCTCGGCCTGCGCCGCGCGCCCGGCGCCGCCACGGCTGTCGCCCTCCTCGCCGCGGTCCTCGTCGCCGGCGGCTCCCTCCTGCTGGCCCTCGGGCCCGCCCGCGACTTCACGGCGTCCGTCGAGCTGCTCCGGCTCGGGACCTTCGGGCTCTCGCTCGGGATCAAGTTCGACGATCTGGCCGCCCTGCTGCTGGCGATCGTGGGCGTCGTCGGCCTCTGCGTGCACGTGTTCTCGGTGGGGTATATGCACGAGGATCCGGATCGCGCCCGCTACTTCGGCGGGCTCGCGATCTTCATGTTCTCGATGCTCGGCATCGTGTTCGCGGATTCGCTGCTGATGCTGTTCATCTTCTGGGAGCTGGTCGGCTTCAGCTCCTGGCTGCTGATCAACCACCACTTCGACCGTACGCCCGCGGCGGAGGCGTCCAAGAAGGCCTTCATCGTCAATCGCGTCGGCGACTTCGGGTTTTTGCTCGGCCTCGTCTGGTGCCAGGCGCAGTTCGGCACCACCCAGCTCGACGCCCTCGCGAAGGCGGTCGAGGGTGGCGCGGTCATCACCGCCGGGCTGCCGCTGCTCCTGTTCTGCGGCGCCGTTGGCAAGTCCGCCCAATTGCCACTCCACGTCTGGCTCCCCGACGCGATGGAGGGCCCGACCCCCGTCTCCGCCCTGAGCCACGCTGCCACGATGGTCGCGGCCGGCATCTACCTCCTCTGCCGCATCCACTTCCTGATGGTCCCGGCGGCCCTCGAGGTGATCCTATGGACGGGCACCGTGACCGCCCTCTACGCGGCGCTGTGCGCGGTGACGCAGCGGGACATCAAGAAGGTGCTGGCCTACTCCACCCTCTCGCAGCTCGGGTATATGGTGGCGGCGTTCGGGCTTGGCTCCCTCAAGGTGGCCCACGGTGACCACCACCACCTGATCGCGGCGGGGGTCGGGGCGGCGATGTTCCACCTGACCACGCACGCCGTCTTCAAGGCGCTGCTCGTCCTCGGGGCCGGGTCGGTGATTCACGCCTGCCACCACGAGCAGGACAGCTTCAGGATGGGCGGCCTCGCGCGGCGGCTTCCGGTGACGTTCATCACCTTCACCATCGGCGTGCTGGCCCTGATCGGGATGCCCGGGCTGGCCGGGTTCTTCTCCAAGGACGCGATTCTGTACCTCGCGTGGGCCAAGCACCCGGGCGTCTTCGTGGTGCTGGCGCTGACCGCGGTGCTGACCGCCTTCTATATGGTCCGGCTCTGGCGGATCACCTTCTTGGGCGCGGCGCGCGGCGAGGGCGCGGAGCACGCGCACGAGGGCGGGCCGGCGCTGACCGGGCCGTTGATTCTGCTCGCGGTGCTGTCGGTGATCGGCGGCTACGGCTGGTTTTACAGCGGCCTGCTCGGCGGCCGGTTCGACGGCGTGATCGACTCGGTGGTGCACCCGGCGGGCGCGGACCACACCGTGATTTTGCTCACGAGCGTGGCGGTGCTGGTGGCGGGCGCCCTCGGCGCGTGGCTGCTGTATCCCGCGGCGGGCGAGGATGCCCTGGCGCGCCGTTCGCCCGGCCTGTTCGGGCTGCTCGGCGGGCTGCAGGCCTCGTTCGATCGGGCCTATGGCGCCTACGTGGCGAAGGTGCAGCAGCGGTTCGCGATGCTGCTGAACTTCCTGGAGCAGATCTTCCTCGCGGGCCTGATCGTCCGCGGCCTCGCGGGGGTGGTGGGCCTGCTGGGTCTAGGGGCCCGGGCCCTGCACGTCGGCAACGCCAACGCCTACGCCTACTGGTTCCTGCTCGGCCTGCTGGCCCTCTGGGCCTTCGCGGCTGGGCTCCTGTCCTTCTGACCGATGCGCACGCTGCCCTTTGATCCCCTGCTGGCCGCGATCGCCTTCCCGCTGGCGTCGGCGCTGGTCATCGCCTGCGGCCTGCCGAAGCGCTGGTCCGTGCGGCTCGCCTACGTGGCGTTCGCGGTGCCGCTGTTGCTGGCGCTCCACACCTGGTGGCATTTCGACGCCTCGCCCAAGGTGGCCGGCTACGCCTTCCTCACCCAGTATTCCACCGGCCTCGACGCGGTGGGCATCTCCCTGAAGCTGGGCCTCAACGGCATCGCGATGCCGCTGTTCCTGCTGGCCGGGCTGGTGGGGTTCGCCGCGGGGTTGTACGCCCTGCAGTCGCAGGCGGAGCGCCTCAAGTTGTACCTGCTGCTGCTCCTCGTGATGCAGGGTGGCCTGATGGGCGTGTTCGCGAGCGTCGACGTCCTGTTCCTCTACTTCTTCCACGAACTCGCGCTCATCCCGACCTTTATCATGGTCGGCGTCTGGGGCGGGCGGGACCGCGCGTACGCAGCGATGAAGCTCACGATCTACCTGACCCTCGGGGCGATGCTGTCCCTCGCGGGCCTGATCGCGATCTACGCCCGGAGCGGCGCCAATTCCTTCGACCTGATGGCGCTGCGCGACCACCTCGCGCGCTTCCCCCTCGACCAGGCGCTGCAGGGCAACCTGTTCGGCCTGCTGCTCGTGGGTCTCGGGGTGCTGGTGTCCCTCTTCCCGCTGCACACCTGGGCCCCGCTGGGCTACGGGGCCGCCCCGAGCTCCAACGCGATGCTCCACGCCGGCGTGCTCAAGAAGTTCGGCCTGTACACCCTGATCCAGGTCGCCTTGCCGCTGCTGCCCGCGGGGCACGCCGCCTGGGCGTCGCCCCTCGCGTGGCTCGCGGTGCTGGGCAACGTCCTGATCATCGGGTTCGTCACGCTGGCCCAGCGCGACCTGAAGCAGATGATCGGTTACAGCTCCGTGATGCATATGGGCTACGCGTTCCTCGGCATCGCGACCGGCACGGCCGTGGGCGTGGGCGGGGCGGTCTTCCTGATGGTCGCGCACGGCCTTTCGGTCGCGCTCCTGTTCCTCCTCGCGACCAGCGTGCATCACCGCACCCAGACCTTCGCCCTGGACGAGATGGGCGGCCTCGCGCGGCCCGCGCCGGTGCTGGCGGCGTTCCTGGCGGCTGCGACCTTCGCCGGCATTGGCTTGCCGGGCTTCGCCAACTTCTGGGGTGAACTCGCGGTGTTCGTGGCCCTCTGGCAGTTCTCACCGGCGGTCACGGCCGTGGCGGTGGCGGGCGTGGTGATCTCGGCCATCTACGGCCTGCGGGCGCTGGCCCAGGTCTGCTTCGGCCCCGCGACGCCCCGGATGGAGGAGGTGGCCGCCCGCCATCCCCCGGCCGACCTGCGCTGGTCCGAGCGCGTGCCGGCCCTCGTGCTCCTGACCGCCCTGCTGGCCCTCGGCTTCTGGCCGCGGGCGATCTCCGACCCGATCCACGCGGCCCTGGCCGCCCCGGCCACCGCGGCCGCCGCCCCTTCCGCGCGATGACCCTCGAAGCCGCCAAGCTCGCCGCCGCCAACAACCTCTGGGGCGCCATCCTCCCCGAGCTGATGCTCGCCGGGGTCGCGCTCCTGCTGCTGGCCCTCGAGATCCTCCTGCCGCGCCGGCAGCACGCCGTCCTCGCCGACCTGGCGGGCGCGGGCATCCTCGGCACGCTGCTCGGGCTCTGCTTCAACTGGGACTCCGGGATGCTTGGCTCGGAGACGTTCGGCGGGCTCCTGTACCACAGCACCTCCGGCCAGCTGCTGCGCGCCTTCTTCCTGATCGCCGCCTTCCTCACGTGCGTCATCGCGCGGCTGACCCTGGCCCGCCAGAAAATGCCGCGGGTCGAGTTCTACCACCTGCTGCTCATCTGCACCGCCGCGATGATGCTGCTGGCGCAGACGAATCACCTGCTGATGCTGTTCGTGACGCTCGAGACGCTCACGATCGCCCTCTACGTGCTCGTGAGCTACCACCGCACGAGCCCCGCCTCCCTCGAAGCGGGCCTCAAGTACGTGCTGATGGGCGCGCTCAGCTCCGGCCTGCTGCTCTTCGGCATCACCCTGTTGTACGGCGTGGCGGGCAACCCGTCGCTCGCAGGCCACGCGGCGCGGCCCTTCCACTACGCGGATCTCGCGGCCTTCCTGACCGCCAACCCGAACCACTTCCTCGCCAGCCTCGGGATCGTGCTGGTGCTGGCCGGCGTGGCCTTCAAGATCGGCGCGTTCCCGTTCCAGATCTGGGTTCCGGACGTGTACCAGGGCGCGCCGACCCCCGTGACCGCCTTCCTCGCCGTGGCTTCGAAGGCGGCGGGCTTCGCGGTGCTCCTGGGCCTGTGCGGCCCGGGCGCATTGTTCTCCTCGTACGCCTGGCTCACGACCCCCGTGCTCACCGCGATGGCGGCCGCCTCGCTCCTGTTCGGCAACCTGGCGGCGCTCACCCAGCACAACGTGAAGCGGCTGCTCGGTCTCTCGGGCGTCTCCCACGCGGGCTTTCTCCTCCTCGGGGTGGTGGCGGCCGGGGCGACCCCGATGGCCCTCGGGGCGATCTACTTCTACCTCTTCGCCTACCTCCTGGCGGCCTTCGCGGTCTTCGGGGTGATGGCGCACGTGGCCGGCCC
Organism: Opitutaceae bacterium; assembly: GCA_005786775.1. Taxonomy (GTDB): domain Bacteria; phylum Verrucomicrobiota; class Verrucomicrobiia; order Opitutales; family Opitutaceae; genus ER46. Next base: position 3,665 of record SYDD01000048.1, on the reverse strand, counting down.
GGACGATGCCGACCAGGAGCTGGACCACTACGCGGGGTTGGCGAAGGAGAGCCCGTTCCTCGCGGGCGTGCTCACCGTGGGCCTGGGCTCGTTGGCGGGGATTCCCCCGCTGGCGGGTTTTATGGGGAAGCTCTTCATCTTCCTGGCCGCCTTCCAGGCCGGGGCGCGGGCGATGCTGGCCGTGGCGATCGTCGGCGTGGTGGTCTCGATCTACTATTACTTCGGCTGGATCCGGGCGGCCTACTTCGAGACGTGGACCCTGCCGGCGGACGCGGCCGCGGGTCCGACCCGCCCGGCCCGCACCCCGGTGGGTCTGCTCGCTGGCGTGACCCTCGGCGTGCTCGCGCTGGCGTCCGTCGTGATCGGGTTCTATCCGGGCCCCCTCGGACACTGGCTGGCGATGCGGTGACCGCCGTGCGCGCGCGCTTGCCCTTCCGGTCGCCCGCCGGTTTACCCGCCGCATGAAGATCACCGGCCTCGCCTTGGTTCCCCCTCCCGGCGCGGCGGACCTGCCGCGGGTGACGCCCGAGTTGCTCGCCTCCGTCCTCGCGCGCTACTCGCGCAGCAACGAGGGCCTCGGGGCCATCCTTGCCAAGGTCGACCCGGCCAACCCGGACGCCTCGATCGACCGCATCCTCAAGTTCGTCGACTACGGGCACGCCTCGATCGGCGGGCTCACCGGCGGCCTCGCGGTCGCCCTCGACGACGTGTCGATGTGGCTCGCCTACAAGCTGTTCGAGATCGCCACGATGGCCGACGGGCAGGAGTCGAGCTCCCGCTACATCACCCTCGCGCCGGAGAATCTGCCGGCGGCGGAGGAACTTGGCATTCCGGAGGACCTGGCACCGCGCTGGCGGGCCGTGATGGCGCGGGCCTTCGCGGCCTATCAGGCCGAATACGCCCGCCTCGACGCCCTCGCGGTGGCAGAACCGCAGCGGGTGCGCCTGCCGGCCGGGGCCACGCCGGCCGTCGCGGGCCGGCTGCGCAAAAACTACGCGCTCGACCGCGCCCGGTACTTCATCCCCTTCGCCACCAAGACCAACGTCGGGCTCGTGCAGACGGCGCGGATGTGGGCGGCGACGGTCAAGCACCTGGCCTCCTTGCCGCACCCCGAGGCGCGGGCGGCGGCCGACCTGATCCGCGGCGAACTCCTCAAACAATCCCCGCGCCTGATGCGCCATAGCCAGGCTGAGGCCTCGCACGTCGAGCAGGCGGCCCAGGAGCTGGCGCGTTCCCTCGCCCTCGGCCGCGAACGGCTGTCGTACGCCCCGCTGGCGGATGACGTCTGGGTGCACGTCGACCGCGCCGCGCCGCCGTGGCTGGCCGAGACCCAGCCCGTGGCCGAGGCGTTGCGGCACCGTGCCAACCGCTACGGCCAGCAAGGCCTCGCGACCCGGCGGATGCGCGTGACCTTCGCCTGGAACAATATGGCGCTGGCCGAGCTGCGGGACCTGAACCGCCACCGCACCGGCCACCGGTTCACGCCGCTCATTCAGGCCGGTTTCTACCTGCCGCCCGAGATCGACCGGGCGCCGCACGCCGCCCTGCTGGCGGACCAGTTGGAGCTCACCCGCGAACTGCTCGCGCGGGGCAGCCCGGCCTACGTGTACTCGCTGCTGCTGGGCGCCCAGACGCCCTTCGAGCACAGCACCCACGCCGACAAGTTCATCTACGAGGCCGAACTGCGCACCGGGATGGGCGCGCATTTCCGTTACGCCGAGCACCTCAGCGCCGCCCTGAGGGCCTTCTGCGCGCAGGTGCCGGAGGCACGGGACTGGGTGGTCGAGGGCACGGCCGAGCCCGAGTAAGCGCCGGCTTTGCCGTTGCCCGCCGCGCGGGGCTGACCTTTACTCGCGCCCGTGAAGCCCTACCGCGCCATCCTGCTCGCCCTGGTCCTCGGGACCGGGTTGCGCGCGGCCGACGCCACCAGTCCGGTCGACGCGGCGAAGCGGAATGAGACCTTTGCCCCCGGCGGGACCGTGACCCCGGCGCGCCGCGCGCCCGCCGATGAGGCCAACGCTTCAGTTCAGACACGCCGCTTCGAGACCGGGGTGGTGCCACGGACCGAGGCGCCGGTCGCCGGGCGGCGGTCGCCCATCGACGTGCAGGAGGCGCGGCCGAAGGACGTGCAGGACAAGGTCTCGACCCGCCCGGAGGCGCCGGAGCCGCGGCGCAGCGCCCTCGACCATCGCCCCGCCGACATCGCGACCACGCAGCAGATCAATCCACCCAGGGTGGCGCGGTTTCAGGAGAGTTTGGACGCCGCGAGCGCGGCCAATATGGCCCGCTTTCCGGCGATGGATCAGGCGACCGGGGTGAAGCTCAACCGCTTTGTGTTCCGCAAGAACCCACCCGAAAACGGCGGGGCGTTGCCGGGGGCGTCCGTGACGCCCGCGGGCGGGCGTTAGGCCAAGGCGGAAGGGCTACCCGCGTTCGGGTCAGCCTTCCTCGGCTTCCCGGCGCACCTTGTTCTTCTCGGCCTCGCGGTCCTCCTCGAGGCGGGCCTTCTCGCTCGCCAGCTGCTCCTGGATCTTGCGCACCTCGTCAAAGTTCGAGGCGGCAAGGGCGGCGTCCAGCTGCTGCTTGAGGAAAATTTCCCGTTCGGCCAGCCGGCCTTGGTAAACCCGGTCGATGTCCGCCAGCCGGGACTTCTGCTCCGGGGTGAGGACCCGGCCGGGCGCGGGCTCGTGCTTCGCGAGGCGCTCCATCGCTAGTTCGTAGGCGCTTTTCATACCGCCAAGCCTGTCCACGGGAGGCGGGACTTCAACCCTCATCGCCGCCCCGGCGGCCTCTGTCTCGAGCCCCAGCACGAGAAAGACCGCCACGATCCCGAAGGGCGGCCACCAGCCGCCGAGCCGCCGCCGCCAGTCCGTCGCATAGCCCGCCAGCAGGCACGCGAAAAGGAGCGTCAGCGCGGTCGGGCCGATCCACGGGGCGGCGAACTGGGCGGGAAAACAGAAGCCCGGCAGGTCGACCGTGGCCGTGATCACCGCGTCGATCCCCGCCAGGACGAGCGCGGCCGCGTGGTTGGCGATCACCGCGGGGAGTTCGGGCCCGATCAGCCCGGCAAGCAGGGCCGTGAAGCCGGCGAGTGTGACGAGTGTCGCCGCCGGCAGCAGGAGCAGGTTGGTCAGGAACGAGCCTGGGGTCAGCAGCCCGAAGAAGTGCACCCCGGTCAGCAGGCTGACCAGCGTCGTCGCGAGTCCGACCGCCACGGCCACGGCGAGCCCGCGTAGGCCGGCCTCCACCGCGCGGTGCCAGGGGCGGCGCTCCGCTTCCGGCAGCAGGGGCCAGGGCCGGCAGCGCTCCTGCCAGGCCTCGCCGAGGGGCAGCCCGAGCACCAGCAGCGCGAGGACGATCGCGTAGCTGAGCAGAAAGCTCGTGGAGAAGGCGTCGAGCGGTTGGAGGATCAGGACCGCGAGGGCGGACGCGGCGAGGGCGGCGAGCAAATTGCCCGGCTGGCGACCGGCCTCCGCAACCTGCAGGAACGTCGCCATCGCCCACGCGCGTACCGCCGAGGGCGAAGCGCCGGTGATGTCCACGAACAGCCAGAGCGCGGCGCTGCCGATCGCGAGTGCCGGCCAGGGCGGAACGCGCGCGAGGGAGAGCAGGGAGCGCAGGGCCACCGCGATGACCCCGATGTTCAAACCACTGATGGCGAAGAG
>SYDD01000301.1 GCA_005786775.1 Opitutaceae bacterium | reverse complement strand
GGCCGGCCCCAGAGCAGGCACGCGCGCAGCCACGTCATCGCCCCGGACCAGGTCTCCGAGGAATGGATGGCGATCACGCCGATGGCGGGGCCCGAGACCTTGGCGGCCGGATCCCGGCGGACGTGCCCGCCGACCAGCACATAGCCCCCGAGCAATTCGGCCCGTGGCCCAAGCTCGAGCGTGCCCCCGACCACGACCACCTCGCGGCCGACCGGACCGTCGATCACCGCGGACCCGCCGATCACCACCACGCTGCCCTCGACCCGGCCGCGTTGCTCGACGGAACCCAATACACCCACGAGGTCCTTGCCCACGATCCCGCCGGGCCGCACGACCGCGGAGCCGAAGATCGCGACGGCGTCGCGCGTCACCTCGCCAGCCACCTCCAGGGATCCGCCAATGCTGACCGCCTCGCGGCGCCGCTCCCCCGGGAGCACGGACTGGTCGCCCAGCGGGGGACTCTCCGCGCGGTCGCGTTTCTCCCGGGCCTCGGCGGCGGCGGGCGCCACCGCAGTTGAAGGGTCGGCGGCAGGCATCAATCCGCCGGCGACCAGGAGCAGGCACCCAAGCAAACGTACGGGCAGAGCCCGGGAGGCGGTCCGAAAAGGGATCGCGGCCACAGCGGCGGAAGACGGGAAGTTCATGGCTCGAGGGGACAGGGGGTTCAGGCGCGGGGCGCCAGGAGACGGGCGAGGGTGAGGACGAGCGCGAGCAGCGCGGCGAGGCTGGTGCAGAAGGCGAAGCCGAGCCCCTGCAGCCACGCCGCGGGGAGTTCCGGGACGGCGCGGAGCACGGTCTGCCCTAGCGTGGCCAGCGGCGCGAGCGCGTCGGTCAGGCGTGCCAAGGCGGCGGCGAGGCGTTCCGTGCCGCCGTGGAAAGTGGCGGCGCTCAGGACTCCCCCCGCGCCCGCGGCGAGCACGAAGCCCAGCCGAGCGGAACGCGGCCAGCACGCGACCTCGCGGCGCCACCAGGGCAAGGTCTCGCGGCGGGCGAGCTCCGCCAGCACGCGGCCGGCAAGGGCGGCGGGCGCGGCGGGCGGCGGCAGCGAACGCAGCGTGGCGTGAGTCCACGCCGCGAGGGGATCCGGTTCCGGGGGCAGGCGGTCGGGGTCAGGGCGCGGCGTCATGGGGAAAAGGAATCGTGCACGGTGCCGGCGCCGCGCAGCGCGGTCGCGAGGGCGGCCCGGCCGCGGAACAGGTCCGTCTTCACCTTGGCGAGGGACACTCCCAGCCGGGTGGCGATCTCCTCGTACGGCAAGTCCTCGAAATGGAACAGCACCAGCGGCACCCGCTGGTGGTCGGGGAGCGCGGCCAGGGCCCGCTCCACCTGCCCGCGGCGCTCCGCGGCCTCCACCGGGGCGCGCGGCTCGTCGGGCGCAGCGAACTCCACCTCGGGTCCCGGGCCCTCGCCGGTGTCCGCGCGGCGCAGTTCGGAGAAGAAGCGCCAGCGGCGGCGGTAGCGGGAGAGGTGGTTGAGGGCGAGGTTGGTGGCCACCGTCTTCAGCCAGCCACCGGCCGTCGGGCTCGCGCGCAGCTGGGCAAACCGCGCGTGGGCCCGCAGGAACACCTCCTGCGCGATATCCTCGGCCTGGGCGCGGTTGGCCGTGAGCCGGACGGCCGTGGCGAAGACCGTATCCTGGTAGGCACGCATGAAGGCGGTGAACTCTTCCTCCGCGTTCACGGGCGGGACGGGCGGCGCGGCGGGTTCATTGTGGTTCATCGCCAGAACCCCGCGGCCCGGGAAAAGTTGCGGCTCCCCTGCGCCACCCGCGGGGCGTGGTTCAGAAGTCGATCGCCTTGATCGTGCCGATCTTCACCTCGAACCGCTCCGCGTACGGCTTCACCCGCCGCAGGTCGGTGCGCTTCAGGTCCATCGAGGCCCCGCCGGAGAAAAACAGGATCGACCAGTCCGCGTCGCCGCTGATGCCGGCGAGCGCCGGCGGCGCCTGGGGATCGACCTGAACGAAATCGAGCGTCGCATCGCCCGCCTTCACGTTGAGCACCAGCTTGGCACGGAACGACTCGCGCAGGAGCACGGAGAGGTTCTCCAGCACCGCACCCTCCTTGCGCAGGCGTGCCTGCACCCGGAACTTCTCGGGCGGGAAACGCTGGTTGTCGGTCCGGCGCAGCGGCAACTCGAAGATCCAGTGCGTGGCGTTCTCGTCCGCGAGAGTGGCCCCGCCGAGCTCGATCGCCTCGCCCAGCGTGGGGTAACCGCGCCGCGGGGTGGAAGGCCGGTCCGGGTCCGACTCCTCGCCCCGCCGGCGGTACTTGGCCCGGTCGCGATCGGACGGCTCGCGGCCGTTGATCATCACGGGCGTCCACTGCTGCTCGTAGGGCTTGGAGGGGTCGTAACGGAGGATCTGCTCGGACTTCACCTTGCCGGCGGAATCACGCATCACGCGGTGCTCGGTGTAGGCCCAGCGGGGGAAATCGTCGGCGACGCGCTGCAGCGCGGTGGTGAGGAGCGAGAGTTCCTCCGGAGTGACGGGCCGCGGCAGCGCCCGGAGCCCGGCAGGCAAAGCCAACAGGAGGAGAAACAAGGGCAACACGGTGCGACGAGTGGGCATCGGGAGGCCTCGACCTTCGCCAGCGGGGGCGGCTGGCGCAAGTCCCCGCATGCGGAGGCCAGCCCGGTCCTTTCACACGGCGGGCGGCGGGGCGCCGGCTTCGTCCGAGCCCGCGGGAGGGCGAAAGCGGGCGGGCACCTCGCCCGCGCGGCCCTGGACCACGACCTCCAGCAGGCTCGAGAGGGCGGCGACGCGTGGGATCGACCGCTCGGCGGCCAGCTGGTCGGCGCGGCGCGAAAGTTGCGCCGCCATCACCGCGGCCTGAGCCGGGGTGGCCCCGAGCCGCGTGCAGAGCTGGGTGAGTTGTTCCAGCTCGTTCACGGGGCGGGACGCCGGTGCACGCTGGGCCGCGCGTCGCCGGGCAGCAACAGTCGCCCGTCCGCGGGCGCGTGGAGCAAGGTGATCATCGCGAGGCCGATCCAGCCCCCGCGGCCATCCGGCGCGGCGCCCCGCACCTCGCCGACCGGGCGATCCTCCGCCCCGCGCAAGGGGGTGCGCGGCGCCGGGATCAGGTTGCCCTCGCCCGCCACGCGCCAGAGTTGGCGGCGCACCTGGCCCATCGCCTTGAGCCGCGCCATCACCTCCTGGCCGAGGTAGCAGCCCTTCTGGAACGAGACCGCCGCGCCTTCGAGACCGGCCTCCTGCGGGAGATCCGCGGGACCGAACTCCTCCGGAATCGCCGGGATGCCCGCGTCGAGCCGCAG
>SYDD01000300.1 GCA_005786775.1 Opitutaceae bacterium | reverse complement strand
TCTGCGGCGAGCACGGCGGCGACCCGGATTCGGTGAAGTTCTGCCACCGCCTCGGGCTCACCTACGTCAGCTGTTCCCCCTACCGCGTCCCGGTGGCGCGGCTGGCCGCGGCACAGGCGGCGGTGACGGACCTCAAGGCCGCCCGCAAGTAATTCGCCCCGGCGGCAAAAGAGGCCCCGCGTCCCTTCCTGGGACGCGGGGCCTTTGCTTTCCCGACCTCGTGACCGCGCCGCCGGCCAGGCACAAAAAACCCCGGCCGACTGGCCGGGGTGGAAGCTCGGCCGCCCGTAGCGGCAAATCGGGGAACTCAGCCGCGGATCGCGTCCACCAGCGCCCCGAGGAAAAGGGAGACGCCGGAACCGATGCCCGTCACGCCGGCGGCCACCAAGCTGGAGACACCGATCAGGATGCCACAGTAGACGCCGACGGCCGGATTTCCGGCCTTGAACTCAGCGTTCTCGTCGAGACCCTCAGTCAGCTTGTCCATCACCCGAAATACCACGGTGATGCGAAGCTGGCGACCGCGATCGCGACCCCGAGGTTGATCACCCCGGCGATGAGTCCGATGACCCCGTTGAGCACCCCGCCGGTGCCAAGCGTCGTCAGGGAGCGGGTCATCGCATCAATGCCGCCCGAGATGACCCGGGTGTAGGAAATGACCACCCCCGCGGCGAGCAGGGAGACCGCGATGTTGCGGGAGCGAATCTGCGCCCAGATGTCGATGCCGCCCAGCAGGCGCGACAGGAGCTGCAGCCCCTTGGTGATCGAGAACGCCGCCAGGCTGAGCCCGACGATGAGCTGGATCACGCCGAGCAGGAGCCCACCGAGGGAGCCACCGACGGCGGCCCACCCTCCGGTGGCTTCCGCCGCGACCGCCGGTTGGGCGAGCGCGAGCGCGAGGGCACCAACGGCGCCACAACGGAGTCCGCGGGAGGACTGGAGCAGGATTGGATCAGGACTGGAGGCAGATTGAAGGATCATCATAGGAACGGGCGGGAAACCCGAAGGCCGGGCACGAGGGCAATCGGGAAAGGTTAACCTCCTGCGATGAAATCACTTGCCGCCCGCCGGCGAGGTCTGAACGGCCTCCGGGAGCGGGCGCTCCGGTGTCCAGCTGAAATTTCCGTAAGGGGCGCCGGGGAAGAAGATTGTCGGCGGGCGCTCGGTCGTCTCAGGCTGCCGCCTCCCCGATGACCCCCTCCCCTGCCTTCCCCGCCATCCCGAGCGGTCCGGCTGCGATTCTGCGCCAGATCGGTCCCGGCCTGATCATCACGGCCACGATCGTCGGTTCCGGTGAGCTGATCGTGACGCCAAAGCTGGGGGCAAGCGCGGGCTTCACCCTGCTGTGGTTCATGATCCTCGGCTGCCTGCTGAAGGTCTTTGTGCAGATCGAACTGGGGCGGCACACGGTCACGACCGGGACCTCCTCCCTGCAGGCGATGGACCGGATGCCGGGGCCCCGCTGGCGGGTCTCCTGGATGGTCTGGATCTGGGCGGTGATGTTCATCGCGACGGTCTTCCAGATCGCAGGGATGCTGGGCGGGGTGGCCAGCGTGCTGGCGCTGGCCGGCCTGCCGCTGCCCAAGGCGGTGAGCGCCTGCCTGATCGGGGGCATCACCGCGGTCCTGCTAGTGGTCGGTCGCTACCGGACCGTGGAACAGGCCTCGACGGCGATGGTGGTCGCCTTCACCGCCTGCACCGTGGTCGCGGTGGGCGCGCTGCAGTTCACCCCCTACGCGATCACCGCGGCCAACCTGGCGGAGGGACTGAGCTTCAAGCTTCCCTCGAGCTTCACCATCGCCTTCGCGGCGTTCGGGGTCATCGGCGTCGGAGCCTCCGAACTGATCTACTATCCCTACTGGCTGATTGAGAAAGGCTATCCGAGGAACGTTGGTCCGGCGGACGGCTCACCCGGCTGGCTAGAGCGGGCGCGGGGCTGGATCCGGGTGCTGCACGCGGATGCGTGGGTCTCCTTCGTGGTCTACACGGGCGCGACCATCGCATTCTACCTGCTCGGAGCGGCGGTGCTGGGGCGGCAGGGCAAGGACTTCTCCAACGCGGATATGATCCCGACGCTCTCGCGGATGTACGTCGAGACGTTCGGACCGTGGAGCCTGTGGTTATTCCTGATCGGGGCGGCGGCCGTGCTTTACTCGACTATCTTCGGAGCCACGGCGGCCAATACCCGGCTGATCACGGATGCGCTGCAGGTCTTCGGCTGGCAGCGGAAGGGAGATGAGGAGCAACGGCGCCGGACTATCCGGACGCTGTGCGTGGCGTTCCCCGTCATCTGGACGGTGCTCTACCTGCTGGTCGGCGAGCCGCTGACCCTAGTGCTCGTCGGAGCGATCGCCCAAGGCCTGATGCTGCCGTTCCTCGCGGTCCTTGCCCTGCGGCTACATTACAAGCACACCCCGCCCGAGCTGCGGCCCGGGCTGCTCTGGCGGATCGGACTTTGGTCCGCCGCCGCCTGTATGGTGACGGCCGGAGCTTACCAGGTGGCCAGCAAGCTTTGGTAATTCCGTCCGCGGGGCCCGATCAGGCCCCGTGGCAATTCTTGAACTTCTTGCCGCTGCCGCAGGG
>SYDD01000299.1 GCA_005786775.1 Opitutaceae bacterium | reverse complement strand
GCCCCCGGTGCCCCCCCGCATACACCGGTGCCCACGGCGCCGAGTGCGTGTGGCTCGCGTTCAGCAGGATCTGCCCCCCGGGGATCCCCAAGGCGCGTCCCACCCGCGCTCGCACCTCGTCCCGCAATGACTCGGAGATGTCCGTCAGATCCCAACGCAACAGGACCGCCTTGGTGCTCCCGTCGTCCAGCACCAGCGCCTGCACCAGCAGCGGGTCGTGGACCACGGCGTAAGGTTTGCCGCTGACCCAGTTCCGGACCTCGACCGAGGGCGTGATGTCGGCCCGGCCGGCGCCAACGCGAAGGGTCACGCCATTCGGGGTGCCGCCCGGTTGATCGGCGCCAGCGAGGCCGAGGGGAAGGAGGAGCAGGGAGAAAAGGAGCAGGAAACGCATCGGGGAGAAAGCAGCGACGTGATCCCTAGCCCCAAGCCCCGCGGGCGGGCAAGGGCCATCGCGCCTTGGACCCCGCATCGCGCTCGACTCCCGGGCCGCGAACGCGTTTCTCTCGGCCTGTGACCACCCTACCTCCGGACGGCCTGCCCATCGCTCCGCGCGCCCTGGGGCGCCGCCTGATCGCCGCCTTCCTGCTGCTGGCCGGCTGCTTGCTGGCTCAAGCCCCGGGGGGCACGGCCGCCCTCAGCGGACGGGTCCAGAACGAGGTCACCGGCCAGTTCCTCAACAACGCGCGCGTCAGCGTGCGCGGGACCGACCAGAGCACCTTCACCGACGAGACCGGCACCTTCCGCTTTCCCGCCCTCCCCGCGGGCCGGGTGACGGTGGAGGCCTTCTATTCCGGACTGGATCCGGCTACGGCCACCGTGGAGCTGCGGGCGGGCGAGGCGGCGCGCCGCGACTTCAACCTCACGAACCAGGCGGCCTACGGCGCGGCCGCGGGCGGTGTGGTCAAGCTCGATGCCTTCGTGCTTTCCTCCTCCAAGCTCAACGAGGGTGAGGCCCTCGCGACCAACGAGCAGCGCTTCGCCCCGAACATTAAGAACGTTGTCGCCACCGACGCCTTCGGCGACGTGGCCGAGGGTAACGTGGCCGAGTTCATGAAGTTCCTGCCCGGCGTGACCATTGAGTATTCGGACGCCTCGCCGAACGCGGTCGCGATCCGCGGCTTCGATCCGAACCTAACCGCGGTCACCATGGACGGCTCCCAATTGGCCAACGCCTCGGGCAGCGCCGCCAACCGCTCGTTCCTCTTCACCCAAGTCTCGATCAACAACACCTCGCGCATCGAGGTCACCAAGGTCCCCACCCCGGCCAATCCGGCCGACGGCATCTCCGGCACCGTGAATATGGTCAGCAAGAGCGCCTTCGAGCGCAGCCGGGCCCAGTTCAACTACCGCGTGACGATGACGGCCAGCAGCGACGGCCTGCAATGGAAGCGCCAGCCCTTCCCCTTCGACACGCGCGAGCGCCGCATCAAGCCGGGCTTCGATTTCGACTATACCCTGCCTGTCTCGAAGGACTTCGGCATCGTCTTCACCGGCCTCTCCTCGCAGCAGTGGAACGAGCAGAACATTTCCGGGATGACCTGGAACGCCACCGCGGCGAACACGGGCGCCTCCCCCTCCCGGCCGTTCCTGCAGACCCACCAGATCATCGACGCGCCCAAGTGGTACACTCGCGACTCGACGAGCCTGAAGGCTGATTGGCGCGTGACCCCCAACTCGGTGCTCTCCCTCGGCGGCCAGGCGACCTATTACCGGGACAAGAACGGCAACGTGAACCGCTCGGCCACCACTGGCACCGCCCCCACCTCCAGCATCGCCGGCGGCACGGCCCTGAGCTTCAGCCCGGACACCACCATCGGCGCGACCGGCCGCGGCGGCGTGACGTTCTCGGGCAACGCGATCCATATCGCCGCGCGGACGCTCGGCACCAACGCCCGCTACCGGTTCGACAATGGCACCTGGCGGATCGATTCGGGCGCCCACCTGTCGACCTCGAAGACGTGGCGGCGCTACCACGAGAAAGGCAGCTTCAACCAGCTGAACATCTCGATGCTCAATCCCGTGCGGGTGACCTTCGAGGGCATCGCGCCCGACCACCCGGCCCGCATCCGCGCCTTCGACAACAACAACCGGGAATTGGACCTCAACGACATCAGCAATTACCGGCTGACCACCGCCACCTCCAACGCCTACCGCGACCACAAGGAGAACCTCTGGGGCGGCGACGCCCTGGTGCGGCGCAACCTGACCATCCTCGGGATCAATTCCTCCCTGCAGGCCGGGGGACTGTTCCGCTCGCAGGAGCGCGACCGGCGCGAATGGAACCGGCAGTGGACCTACAATCCGGCCACCCCGGGCGACTTCTCGCCCGCGCCGTTCCTCGCGCAGGTCTACAAGAACCGGCCGAACTACTTCGGCTTCGACAACATCCCGTGGACCTCCACCAACGTCGCCGTCGAGGCCTGGAAGAAGAACCCCAACCTCTTCATCCAGACCCCCGCCCAAGTGGTGGCGCAGGAGCAGAGCCGGATCGTCGCCTCGGAGTGGCTGCGGGAGCAGGTCAAGGCCCTCTACCTGCAGGCCGAGGCCCGCCTGCTCAGCAACCGCCTGATCGTGCTCGGTGGCGTGCGCTACGAGGAGACGACCGACCTCGGCCAGGGCCCCGTCTTCGAGCCGGCCAATGTCTGGCAGCGCACCGCCTCGGGCGCCTTCGTCCGCAACGCGGCCGGACAGCGCGTCCGCCGCCCCGAGGCCGGGGCCGTCGGCTCAATGGAGGAACTGCGCCTGATCCGCCTCGAGCGGGCCAACCGCGCCGAGCGCTCCTACGACGGGTATTACCCGAGCCTGCACTTCACCTACAACGCGACCCAGAACCTCCTGTTCCGGGCCGCCTACGCCAAGACCTACGGCCGGCCTGACTTCACCAACATCGTCCCCAACGCGACGATCAATGAGGCGGATCTGGATGAGAACGCCGATCCCAGCGCGATCCGCGGCAACATCACCGTCCGCAACACCGGACTGAAGCCGTGGACCGCCCACAACTACGACCTCTCGGCCGAATATTACACCGACAGCGGCGGAATGTTCACGGCGGGCGCCTTCCGCAAGGACATCGCTGACTTCTTCGG
>SYDD01000298.1 GCA_005786775.1 Opitutaceae bacterium | reverse complement strand
TTCTCCGCCGCCGCGACCACCGGTCGCACGGCGGGAGCCCGCTGCAGCAGGGTCATCAACATCAGCCCGGGCAGGGTGCAGAGCGGGTGGCGGGCCAGAAAGGAGGGGAGGGTCAGCATGGCGGGAGAAAAAGCTGGCGCCGTTCAATTGCAACCGCAGCCGTTACCCCCCACGCCGCGGCCCCCGGCCGCCGCCTCGCGGGAAAAGAAGGTGTGCTCCATCATCGCGGTGTGCAGCGCATCACGGTCGGGCCGCAGGGCATAGGAGGACAGGGTGGCGCGTTCCCACGGCTGGACGCGCACGAGATTGGTGCCGGCACATCCGGAACCGAACAGGACGACACCAGCGAGGAGCGGGAGGAGGCGGCGCATATCAGGGCTTTTCAGCAAGGAGGGTTTCGATCTGGGCCCGCAGCTCGCGCGCGGAGCGCTCGCCGTGGAACCCGCGGTGGACAAAACGGACCCGGCCATCGCGGCCGAGCAGGTAACTGGTGGGCATCGTCGGCACCGCCACGGCCTTCACCAGCCGCTGGGCCCGGTCGTGCACCACCGGAAAGGCCGGCGCCAGCCGGCGCACGAAATCCGCCGCCGCCGCTGGCTTCTCGTCGACGCCCACGCCCACCACCACGAGGCCTTTGGCCGCATAGTCGCGGTGCAATTGGTCGAGGACGGGGAAGGACGCTTTACACGGACCGCACCACGAGGCCCAGAAATCCACCAGCACGACCCGCCCCGTCCGCTCCGGCAGGGCCTCGCCCGCCAGCCGCGGCAGGTCGTCGCCGGTCAGCTCGGGAAAGCGATCCCCCGGCTGGACCGCCCCGCGCAGGGATGCGACCGCGACGACCGTGGCGGCCAGGAGACTTAGTTCACGTCGCGACATAGTTAAAAAAGCCCCGCGTCTGCGCGCGGGTCTGTTCGCCCACCAGGAGGCCTTCCGCGCCGGGGAATGTCTGAATGAACTCTACGCCCCGGGGAATCCCGAGGACAAACGCGGTGGTCGAGAGCACGCCCGCCTGCAGGCAGGTTCCCGCCACGACGGTGGCCTGCCGGCAGCCGTGGGCCACGGGGCGTCCGGTCCGGGGATCGACAATATGCCCGTAGCGCCGGCCTGCGATCTCGACATTCCGCAGATAGTCACCTGAGGAGGCGACGGCGCGGTCCACCGCGGCCACGCTCCCCGCCGTGGTTCCCGGCCGCGACGGGTCCTCGAGTCCAATGTGCCACGCCGGCCGGTCCGGCGGCCGCCCCAGCGCCCGCAGGTCGTGCCCAAAGTCCACGAGCGCGTGGGCCACGCCGTGGCCGCGGGCGATCTCGATGGTCCGGTCCACCGCGTATTCCGTGCCGAAGCCGCCGAAGTCGAGGGCCATCCCGGCTTCCGGCAGGAAGATGCGGCCTGGGGCCCGGGCGACCTTCTTCCAGCCGACGAGGGCGCGCGCGCGCTCGAGCTCCGCGTCGGTCGGCAGCCGTGGCACCGGGGCCTGATAGTCCCACAGGCGCTGCAAGGGCAGGCTGGTGGGGTCCAGCACGCCCTGGGTCATAAAGTGCAGGGTGTCGCAGAGCTGGAGCATCACCTCCATCTCGGCATCGATCGCGATCCAGTCGCGGCCGGCCGCGGCGTTGATGCGGCCGATTAGGCTTTCGGCCCGGAACCGGGTGTAGCGGGCCTCGAAGGCCTGCACCCACGCGATGACCTCCTGTTCGAACGCCTGGCCCGGCCGCGGATCCGTTCCGCCCAGATAGTACTGCACCTCGCAGCGGGTGCCCAACGCGTGGAAGCTCAACTTCCGCAAGGGTCCCGCCGCGGCCGGACCGGCCGGGACGGCGGGCGGCGGGCGGTGGGCTTGGGCCAACTGTGCCATCGGGGACTCCTTACCAGCCGTAGCGGGCGCCGACCGTCAGGATATCCGCCCGGCAATAGGCGCTCTTGGGGGTGACGCCATCGCGCCCGTGCATCGAATACCGCTCATAGGCCGCATCCAGCTGGAGCGCGGTCGTTACGTCCCAGATCAGCTTGAACCCATAGGTGTGGGTCTGGAGCGCGGAGAGCCGGTAATCCGAGGAATAGAACGGCCCCTGCGGGCGCGGCGGGCCCTCGCTGGGCATTACGGACGTGCCGTCGAACCGGTAGCGATAGAAGCGTGCGGCCGACTGGTCGTGGAAGCGGTAACCCGGCCGGAACAGCACGCGGTCGCCCAGTTGCTGGAACCAGGCGAGGTCCACGGTATGGGCGCGCACCCCGTAGGAGTCGCGGTGGTGGCGGTAGCTGGCGTCGAGGGCGCCCCGCACTTGCGGGAAGGCGCGGTTGAGGGCGGCGAGGGCGAGGCGCTTGTCGCGCACGTCCGGCCGGTTCTCGCTGAACGTCAGCGGCAGGGACAGGCCCGGGATGATCTCCACCGTGCGGGCGACCAGCTTGTACGGATCAGCTAGGAACCCACGCTGGCGGCCCCAGGTGAGGTTCAGGGTGACGGAGGTCCGCGGATCGAGCAGCTGGGTGACGCCGAGGATGGCGTCGCGCGTGCGTTTGTCCGCCCAAGGCCGTTGGAAGAAAACGCGCACCTCGTCGGCGGTGCCGGCGAGGCCGGCCAGTAGGGTGGTATTCTTCTGGTTGCACTCGGCGAGCCCGTTCACGGACCAGCCGACGGAATCGTAATCGCTTTCCAGGCTGCGGCCCGCCCCGAGAGTCAGGGAGCCCACGCTGAATTGCCGGGCGAGGGTGGCGTTCCAAGCACGGCGGCGTTCGGTGAGCTTGGCGAGGGGCACCTGATCGCTGCCTTCCGGAGCGGGTTCCCCTGTGGGGGTGGCGCCGACGATCGCGTCGAGCACTCCTTCAACCTTCAGTTTGGTCTCGGTGCCCAAGTCCTTCTCTACCGTGGCCCCGTGCACCTGCACGGCGATCCGGCCGGCGGCCTCGCGATAGTCTTGGTATTTGTAGCGGATGGCCTCCTCCGCCCGGAGGGCGCGGGGAGAAAGCCAAAGAAGGGCGGCGGCCAGCAGGGTGGCGCGTACCGGGTGCGGGGCGAAGGGGGCCATAGGCGGCTGCGAAAGGGAAACGGCCGCGGACCGGGAGGCAAATCGCGGCTCAGGCCTGCGCCGGGAGGAGGCTGGGGCGGCCGGCGCGCCGGGCGGCCAGTTCCAAGGTGAACGCGAATAGTCCGGTGAAGAGCAGGTCGCCCGCGAGGGTGTTGCGGAAGAACATCCAGGTGGGCGGGAATTCCGGCCGGCCCACGGTCAGGGCCTGCAGCCAGCCGGCGATGCTCGCGGGATAATAGGGGTCCCGCAGCCAGGCGTCCGTGTTGGTCAACCCGTAGAAGATGAGGGAAGCCGCGAGGGAACCCGCGCCGAGGGTGAACCACGACTTGCGCGCGGCCACGGCTTGGCCGAGCGGCAGCGCCGCCGCGAAGCACACGAGGCGGAGCACGGCGCTGGGCCAGGTCCAGCTTTCCCCGAACGTGGCCGAGTAATAATGGTCCAGATACAGGTCCGAGGCCGCGAGGGCCACGAAGGGCACGGCCCAGAGGCGACGGTCCTGCAGGTACACCGCCCCGCAGAAGGCGAGGGCCATCAGGGGGGCGAAGTTGGCCAGCGCGGGCGTGTGGGCACCGGCGACCCGCCACGCGGCGGCGAGGACGATCAGGGCGACGGCGAGGAGCATCGCCCGAAACCTTGGGGCGGCGACGCCCCGGACACAAGCACCGGCGCGCCGCCGGGCTCGCCTGCCGGCTAAGTCGCGAACCCGAACCGGTAGCGCTCCTCGTCCGGCTTCAGACCCAGGCAGGCGCAGATCCGCTTTGCGACCAGGGACCGGGCGGCCACCTTCACGATCCGGTCGAACTCCGACTGGGGTAGGGCCACCCCCTGGTGGCGGATCTCCCGCAAGCTGAGCCCCCGGTCGAGGGCCTCCTCGACGAAGGCTTCGCAGGCGAGGGGATCATCCGTGTAGTAGACTTCCGGCGGGGGAGCCGGGTGTTGGCGGTGCGGGGCGCCGTATTCGACGGCGTAGTTGGCGAGCATGGGTGCGTCTCCTTTGGGTAGTGGGTTCAGGGAATGAGGCGGTAGTCGCCTTCATAAAGCGGGGCCAGAACCCGGTACCTGGGCTGCAGGAAGGCGACCAAATCGATCATTTCCTGGACCGTCATCACCTCGTTCACGCCGGGCATCGGGGACTCCTTCATCTGCTTGCGCTCGGGACCGGGGATTTTGTCGGAGATCCCGGCCTTAGGGTGAATGAGCGCCGTCAGCAGGTCGCCGTAGGTGCGGAGGCGGGCGACCTCACCGCCCAGCATCAGCTGGTCGGCTGGGGCGGCGGTGGGTGCGGGCAGGTCCACTCCGGAGACGGTGTGGCAGGTGGTACAGCGGAGGGAGACGAACGCGGCCTGGCCGCGGGCGGGGTCGCCGTCGGGCATTTTGAAGCTGCGGACGGATTTCTGGCCGGAGCAACCGGCGGAGAGGCCGGCCAGGAGCAGGCAGGTGAGGAAGGCGGTGCGGTGCATAACGGAAGGGGCGCCGGCCGGGCGGGATTGCCCTGGCTTGGCGAACCGGGGCAACATCGCATCGGAGGGCGGTCCTTGCCGCGCCTTCCTTGCCCGCTGCTGGGCCTATCTTGCGATCTGCCGCCGCGGCCGCGGCGGGATTGAACTTGGCGGGGGCTCGTGTGTGCTGGTGGGGTGTTCACCACCCTGCGTCGCGCCGAGTACGCCGAGCTGATCGGGCTCTTCTTCCTGATCGGCGCCGCGCTGGCGATGTGGTTCGTGCCGTTGAGCGCGGTGCTGGAGGCGCATGGCTTGGGCCATATCCGGCCGGTGGCGTTCGCGTCTTCGGGGGTTGCGGCCTTCATCTCGCCGCTGCTCTTCGGGGCGATGGCCGACCGCCACGCCTCGCCGGTGAAGGTCCTGCGGGGACTGGCGCTGGCCACGGCGATAAGCGTCACCCTAGCGACCACGGCCATCCGGGAAGGGTGGGGGCCGCTGCCGGTGCTGGCGTTCATCCAGCTGCACTCGCTGTGTTCGTCCCCGACCTGGAGTATCGCCTCGACCATCATTCTGGCGCGGCTGCAGGACGCGCCGCGGGAGTTCGGGCCGGTGCGGGCGATGGCGACCTTCGGCTGGATGGGCGGGTGCCTGTGGGTGAGCCTGATCGGCGCGGACCGGTCGACAGCTTCGGGCTACAGCGGGGCGGTGCTGTGGCTGGTGGTGGTGGCGTTCACTTTCCTGCTGCCGGCCGTGGACAGTCCCCGGGCCGGCGAGGCGCGCAGCTGGGTGCAGCGGCTGGGCCTGGATGCGTTGACGCTGCTGAAGATCCGGGACCACCGGGTGGTGTTCCTGACCACGACCCTGTTCACGATTCCCCTAGCCGGCTTTTACCCGTACGCGCCGCCGCACCTCAAGGATCTGGGACTGGAGCGGATGACGGCGTGGATGAGCCTGGGGCAGGTCACGGAGGTGATCGCGATGTTCGCCCTAGGCGGGCTGATCCTGCGGTGGCGGCTGAAGTGGATCATCGCGGCCGGGCTGGCCTTCGGGGTGATCCGGTTCGTAGTGAGTGCCCTCGACACGCGGACGGCCCTGATCACGGGCATCGTGCTGCACGGGTGTTCGTTCACCCTCGTAAATATCACGGCGCAGATCTACCTGGACCAGCGGGTGGAGGCGTCGTGGCGGGGCCGGGCGCAGGCGCTGCTGTCGCTGATGAACGGGGGCTTCGGGAACCTGCTCGGGTACCTAGGCACCGGGGCCTGGTTCGCGGCGTGCACGACGGCGGGCAAGACCCAGTGGAGTTCCTTCTGGATGGGCCTGGCGGTGAGTGTGGCGGGCGTGTTGGTGGTGTTTCTGCTGGCGTACCGCGGTCGATCGTCGGGCTTCACCCCGCCGCCCTTTGCGCGGAGCGGGTGAGGCGTCAGGCCCGGGCGTCGGAGGATAGCCACAAGAGGCGCAAGGGGTGCTGGGGGTGGCGGGGGCTGACCTGGGCGTCTATAGACGCCGTGGGAATTACAGGGCGAGCGCTCGGAGAGGAGGGCTCCGAACCGAGTGGCTCCAGTCTTGGTTGCCGTCGGCACCACCGGTGGAAGTACCGTGGATCGGGCCCTCGCCTAAAATCGCCCGCTCCGCGAGGTTCCGCGGCGTCTATGGACGCCACGCACAGCCGCGACCGCGGATTGAACCCTTTGCGCCTTTTGCGGCCCACCGTCGCTGAAGCTACGGCGAGAAAAGCATGCCGGGCAGTTTCCGACCGGGTTCTACTCTCTCCCCGCTGCGCTCTTCTCGCTCCTATTCCCTCCTCACTCCAGCTCCCAGCCGCGGCGGTACGCGCGGCGCACCAGCGGCGCCGCCTCGGGAAGATTCGTCACCCGCAACGCCTTCGCGTCCCACAGGACCTTCCGGCCCGCCCGCAACGCCACGTTGCCCAGCAGCACCATCTCGCTGAATGGACCCGATTGGTCGAACGCCGACAGGGCCGGTCCCTTGCCCCGGATCGCCTCGATCCACTCCCGGTATGGTCCGCCGCCCTGATCCATCGCGCCTTCCGCGGATTCCTGGCTGCCCGCTACCCGCGGCAACGTCTTCGGCGGTTGCTTGAAGCCGGCGGTCAGGCCCTCCGGCTTGAATACCCAGTCCTGCCGCGAACGGCCAAAGAACATCCGTCCCTTCTCGCCCACCACCAGCAGGTCGAAACGGCGGAACACGTGGTCGGCTGTCGGGAAATCCGCCTTCCATAGGCGCTCCGGCGGTGGGTTCCGGTAAACTCCTTCTTTCGGCGACACCCCGTCGTACCAGACGACCGTCACTGGTCCGCCCAATTGGCTGGTGGGAAATTGGTAGGTGACCTTAGACCAATTGGGCGCGGCGATCTCCGTCGTGCCTTCGGACTCTGCCTCCACGCTGGTCGGGGCGCCGAGCCCGAGCGCCCAGTAGGGCATATCGAGGATATGGCAGCCCATATCGCCGAGCGCTCCCGCGCCGAAATCCCAGTAGCCGCGCCAATTGAAGGG
The DNA here is from genome assembly GCA_005786775.1 of Opitutaceae bacterium. Classification (GTDB taxonomy): domain Bacteria; phylum Verrucomicrobiota; class Verrucomicrobiia; order Opitutales; family Opitutaceae; genus ER46. Next base: position 2,013 of record SYDD01000298.1, on the reverse strand, counting down.
GGCGAGGGCGCTGCTGTAATCACGAAAGGGCGCGGGGCCGATCCATTGGTCCCAATTGAGACCCGCCGGCACCGGTTCTGCCTGGGGCCAGGCCTTCATGCCCTGCGGCCAGATGGGACGATTTGTCCAGGCGTGCACCTCCGTGACGCGCCCGAGCACGCCCGCGCGCAGGAGTTCCACCGCCCGGCGGATCGGTTCGCCGGCGTGGGCTTGGTTGCCCATCTGCGTCTGCACGCGGGTGGCCGCCGCGACCTCGGCGAGCCGCCGCGCCTCCCAGACCGAGTGGGCGATGGGCTTCTGGCAGTACACGTGCTTGCCGCCGCGCATCGCCAGCAGCGAGGCGTGGAAGTGGTGATGATCAGGCGTCGACACCACGACCGCGTCGATCCCGGGCTGGGTCGCGAGCATCTCGCGGTAATCGGTGAAGAATTTGGCGGCGGAGAAACGATCGAGGATTGTGTCCCCGGCGGGGGCGGCCTTGGCCTTCTTGCGCCGCACCAGCTCGGGGCGGCGCGGGTTAACCACGTCGCAGAGTGCGACAATCTCCCCACCGGCGGCAGCGGTCGCGAGGGTGTCGGTGTGACCTTTGCCGGTGACACCGATGCAGGCGACCTGGATGCGGCTGTTGGCCCCGCGGGCGGCGGCGGGCAAAATGGTGAAGGCTGCGGCGGCGCTGGCACTGCGGCGGAGGAATTCGCGGCGGGGCAGGGACATGGGGAGAGGAGTTGAGGTAACGCTGCGGGCGACGCGGTGAGACCGTCAAGCCGGCGCGTCGCCGAGGGAGGAGCGGAGGTATTTTCGTGGTGGCCGCGGCTCGCCTTGGAACGACGGGCGGTTGACGCCAGCCCGGCCGCCGCTTCAGCCTCGGGTTAGTATGGCCCCTTCACCCGTCGTTCCCCGTCGTGTCGTGATCACTGGTCTCGGTGCGGTCACCCCCTGTGGCACGACCGCAGCGGAGACTTGGGCAGCCTTGGTGGCGGGGCGGAGTGGCATCGGGCCGATCACGCGTTTTGACGCCGCGGGTTGCACGGCGCGGATCGCTGGGGAGGTGCGGGACTACGATCCCTGCCGCCCGCTGGCGGCCCCCTTGCGCCCCCGGGGGACGGCAGGCGAGGCGGTCTTGCAGGCACTCACGCCGAAAGATTTGAAGAAGTTTGGTCGGTTCACCCACCTTGGGGTGGGCGCGGCGGTCGAGGCCTATGCCGACTCCGGCGTAGATGCCCATCGGGCGACCCTCGCCCCAGAGCGCTTCGGGGTCAGTTTGGGCGTCGGCCTAGGCGGGTTGCCGGAAATGGAGGCGATGCACGACATCTGGAAGACCGGTGGTTTCCGCAAGATATCCCCGTTCTTTATCATTCAGATCGCGCCGAACCTCTTGGCCGGGCAGGTCAGTCTCCTGCTGGACTGCCGTGGACCCAATATGAGCGTCGCCTCGGCCTGCGCGACCAGTGGTCACGCGCTCGGGGAGGCGGCGGCGGCCATTGCCCGCGGGGATGCGGACGTGATGCTGGCCGGAGGGGCCGAGTCCACGGTGACGCCCCTTGCGGTGGGGGCCTTCGCCCAGATGCGGGCCTTGTCTACCCGCAACGACGATCCCGCGCGTGCCTCGCGGCCCTACGACCGAGACCGGGATGGCTTCGTGCTGGCGGAGGGCGCGGTGGTCTGCGTGCTGGAGGAACGCGAGCAGGCGTTGCGGCGGGGAGCCCGGGTTTACGCGGAACTGCGGGGCTACGGAGCCACGGCGGACGCCTACCACCTTTCCTCGCTGGCGCCGGGCGCCGAGGGCTCGGCGCGGGCGATGCGCCTGGCACTCAGCCGCGCGGAACTGGCGCCGGGGGACATCGACTATGTGTCCGCCCACGCGACCTCGACCCCCGGTGGCGACGGCGAGGAGGCGGCGGCCATCGCGGATGTCTTCGGGGCGCACCGGGATTCGCTGCACGTAAGCGGCGTCAAGTCGATGACGGGACACCTCCTCGGCGGCGCCGGAGCCATGGGGGTGTTCGCGGCCAC
>SYDD01000297.1 GCA_005786775.1 Opitutaceae bacterium | reverse complement strand
TGGGCCTCGTCGATAATCACGACGATGTCGCGTCCGCGCTCGATTCGCTCCAGTAGCACGCGGTGGATCTGGGCCACGAGGTCGGTCTGGCTGCGGGCGATCTTCTCCGCGCCGAGTTCCTCTAGGATCGTCCGCAGCATCTGGGTCTCGGTGATCCGCGGATTGAGGATCAGCGCGGAGTCAAAGCGCTTCGGGTCGAGTTCGTTGAGAAAGCGGCGGCAGAGAACGGTCTTCCCACAGCCAACTTCGCCCACGAGAACGATGAAGCCCTTGCGTTCGCTAACACCGAACTTGAGGTGTTGGAGCGCTTCCTGATGGGTAGGGCTGAGGTAGAGAAACTTGGGATCGGGAGTGATGTTGAACGGCATCTCCCGAAATCCGTAGAAGCTCTGGTACATTGGAGGGTCGAGAATCGGACCGTGGCGGCCGCTTTCACAAAACGCACGAACAAAGATGGCGGCGCCGGCGGGCAATTCTCCTTTACTCAAGCACGGCACGCGTGGTTCAACCATCGTGCGTGAATTCCCGCCGGGCCATCGCCGCGCTCTACGCCGTGCTGCTGGGCCTGTTCGGGCTGGGGGGGGGGATGCTGTTCCTCGAAGCCCGGGCCGAGCAGGACGAGCTGCGTGGTCGCCAAGCGCGCCTAGAGCGCGAACTCGCGGCCGCTAAGGCCCGCCTCGCCGAACAGGAGCAGTTCCTTTCGCGCCTGCGGACGGACCCGGTGCTGGCCGAGAGGGTGATCCGCCAGCGGCTCGGTTACGGCCGGCCCGGCGAAGTGGTTTTTCGTTTCGACAACGGTCCCTGATGTCCGCCGTTACGCCCCCCGTCCTCAGCGACCAATTTCGCCAGGCCGGCCAGGGCCAGGTGTTCGCGTTCTGGGAGCGTCTTAGCCCCGTGGAACAAGCGGAACTCACCGCCGAGGCGCGCGAGGTGGACTTGGCGGAGGTAGCCCGCCTCACGCGCACCCTGCTCCGTGCCGGCGGCTCCGGCGGGCCCGACCTCGCAGATCTCGAGCCCGCCCCTTACGAGCCGAGGCCGGAGCATGGTGGCGACGCCGGGGCGTGGGCCCGGGCCCGCGCCGCGGGCGAGGCGGCACTCCGTACCGGCCGGGTCGCGGCCTTCACCGTGGCGGGAGGGCAGGGGACTCGCCTCGGCTACGACGGACCCAAGGGCACCTTCGGCGTCACGCCGGTGCGCGCTAAGCCGCTCTTTCAGGTTTTCGCCGAGAAGATCCTCGCCGCGGGAAAGCGCTACGGCCGCCCGCTCCATTGGTTCGTGATGACCAGTCACGCCAACCACGCTGCGACCGAGGCCTTCTTCGCGGAGCGGCGCTGGTTCGGACTCGACCGCGCCCGGATTCATTTTTTCCGCCAGGGCCGGATGCCCGCCGTGGACTTTGACGGCCGCATCCTTCTGGAGACGCCCGGCCGCCTCGCTCTCTCACCCGATGGCCACGGCGGTTCCCTGCGCGCGCTGGCGCGGAGCGGTGCGCTTGACCTAATGGCAGCCGAGGGAGTCGACACGCTCAGCTACTTTCAGGTCGATAACCCTCTCGTGCGCTGCATCGACCCCGCTTTCATCGGCTGGCACCTTCTCCGCGGTTCCGAAATGTCCAGCAAGATGGTCCCCAAAGCCTACCCGGGTGAGAAGGTCGGTCACTTCTGCCGGCAGCGGGGCCGCGACGTGGTGATCGAGTATTCGGACCTTCCCGCGGAGCGGCAGAGCGAGGTCGACGCCGCCGGTCGGCTCCGTTTCATCGCCGGCAACATCGCGATCCACCTGCTCGACCGCGAGTTCATCCGCCGGATGGCCGGCGCCGGCGCCTCGCCGGACACGGCGCTGCCATTCCACCGGGCGGACAAGAAGATCCCCACGGTCGATGCCAAGGGCGCACCCGTGCGTCCCGAGCGGCCGAACGGAGTCAAGTTTGAGCTCTTTGTCTTCGACGCGCTGCCCTTCGCCCGCCAGCCGGTGGTGATCGAGGCCGCGCGGGCTGACGAGTTTTCCCCGGTCAAGAATGCCACGGGCGTGGACTCGCCCGAGTCGTGCCGCCAAGACCAGTTGCGGCAGTACGCGCGCTGGGTGCGGGCGGCGGGCGTCAACCTTCCCGTCGACGCGTCCGGCCTGCCCGCCTATCCCTTCGAGGTCTCCCCGCTGTTCGGCGACGATGAGGCCTCTTTCGCCGCGAGCTGGACTGCCCGAGGTCAGACGGTTCCGCCCGCGCCGGGCGCCTGCCTCGACTGAATGGGTGGGACGCCTTCCGCCCAGCCCATCGCCCATAATTTTCACTCCCGAATGACCATCCCTGACCGCCTCGCGGCCGCCGTGCAGTCCGGCCGGCTGCTCTCTAGCGCCGCCGACAACGTGCGTTCGTTCCTGCAGGCCGGGTTGCCGGAGTGGGCCCGAGCGAGCATCGGGGAGCTAGTTGATGCGGAGGCGTGGTCGGAGCTTAACGACCGCTTTTATCGTTTCCTCGAGTTTGGCACGGGCGGGATGCGCGGGCGCACCATCGGCGTGCGCCCTACCGTGGCGGAGCTGGGTGGCACCCCGGGTGGATCCCCGGCCCACGCGGCCGTCGGCAGCAATGTCCTTAATGACTTCACGCTGGTGCGCGCCACCATCGGGCTCCATCGCTACACCGTACGCTACCTCGCCTCCACCGGTCAGCCCGGCCCCGCGCGTCTCGTGATCGCGCACGACGTGCGCCATTTCTCGCGGCACTTCTCCAATCTCGCGGCGGCGACTTGGATCCGGCTAGGCGGCGAGGCTTGGGTCTTCGACGGTCCCCGTCCCACGCCGCAGCTCAGCTTCTCCGTGCGCTGGCTGCGCGCGCACGCGGGTGTGGTCATCACCGCCAGCCACAACCCGCCCCACGACAACGGTTTCAAGGCCTACTTCGACGACGGTGGGCAGGTGGTCCCTCCGCATGACTCGGGCATCGTGACCGAGGTGAACGCCGTCCCGCTGGGCGAGCTCGCCACCTACTTGAATCCTATCTGCCCCGGCGTCCGGGTCCTCGGCGCGGAGGCGGACGCGGCTTACCGGGCGGTGGCGGCGCGGGCGGTGCTCGATCCTGCCGTGTGCGCCCGCGCCGGCCTGAAGGTGGTCTTCACCAATATCCACGGCACGGGCGCGATCCACTCCGTGCCGCTGCTCGAGGCGGCTGGCTGCAGCGTGACGCCCGTGCCGGAGCAGCTGGCGCCCGACGCCGGCTTCCCGACCGTAAAGTCCCCGAACCCGGAAAACGCCGAGGCCTTGTCGCGCGGCGTCGCGCTGGCCCGGGCAAACGGTGCGGACGTCGTGCTGGCGACTGATCCGGACTGCGACCGCATGGGCTGCGCGGTGCGTAATCGCGCTGGCGATCTTGAGCTGCTGACCGGCAACCAGATCGGCGCCCTGCTCACGGAATACCGTCTGGTGAAGTACAAGGAGCTCGGGCTGCTGCCTGCGGCCGGCACGACCCGCGCGGCGACGATCAAGACGTTCGTCACCACGCGGTTGCAGGATGCGATCGGCGCGGGCCACGGCGTCAAGGTCATCAACACGCTCACCGGCTTCAAGTGGATCGCCGCCAAGCTCCGGCGCTACGAGGACCAGCTTCGCCGGGCCCTCGGGCCCGGCTTCGACTACGAGCAGGCAGACCTGCCGACGCGGGCGCGGCTGCTGCAGCAGCACGCCACGTTCTACGTGTTCGGTACCGAGGAAAGCTACGGCTACCTGCCGAACGACTACGTGCGCGACAAGGACGGAAACTCCGCCTGCCTGATGTTCGCCGAGCTCTGCGCGTGGGTTAAGGCCCGCGGGCTGACGGTGCCCGAGTACCTCGACGAGTTGTTCCTGCGCTACGGGTTCTACCTCGAGGGGGTGATCAACCTTTATTATGAGGGCGCCTCGGGCAACGCGCGGATCCGCCGCATCTTGGAGAGCTACCGAAGCCGTCCGCCCGCGGCGTTTGGCGACGTCCCGGTGACGCGCTTTCAGGACTTCGGGCGCGAGCGGATCGTCGACCCCGACGGCGAGGTGATCCCAGCGCAAGACCTCTACGTGGTCACGCTGGGCAATGGCTACTCCTTCGCTGCCCGCGGTTCCGGCACCGAGCCGAAGATGAAGTTCTACCTCTTCGCTCAGGAGACGGTGGCCGCCGCCGCCGACCTGCCCGCCACGAAGGCGCGCGTGCGGGCGATGCTCGACGAGCTCAGCCGGCGCATCGAGGCCGACGCGCGCGCGCGCGCCGAGGGCTAAGGATGCGCGCCGCGATCACTGTCACGCTGGTCCCCGAGACCCGGTCCGGACCCTTCGTTTTCTCCGCCGGGCTGGCGGACGCCTTCGCGCGGGCGGCGCAGCTGGGTTTCGACGCGGTCGAGATCTTCCCGGCTTCGGCCGAGGAGACGCCCGCGGCGGAGGTGGAGCGGCTTTGCGCGCACCACGGACTGCGGGTCGCGGCCTTCGGCACCGGGGCCGGCTGGGTAAGGCACGGCCTGCGCCTCACCGATCCCGACCCGGCCGGCCGTCGACGGGCGGTGGAATTCATCGGAGGCATCATCGCGCTTGGCGCCCCCTTCGGCGCGCCTGCGATTGTCGGCTCGATGCAGGGCCGGGCGGATCCCGGCGTGGCCCCCGAGACTGCCCTCAGCTGGCTGGCGGAGGGCCTGGCGGAATTGGGCGCTCGCGCGCAGGCCGCAGGTGTCCCGTTGCTGCTCGAGCCGCTCAATCGCTACGAGACCAATCTCTGCACCTCCCTCGGCGCGGCCGCGGCCCTGCTAGAGCGGGCCGGTTGCCCCGCGCTGCGCCTGCTCGCGGACCTGTTCCACATGAACATCGAGGAGACGGATCTCGCCGCCGCCCTGCGCGCCGTCGGACCCCGCCTCGGCCACGTGCACTTCGCGGACTCCAACCGCCGCGCCCCCGGTTTCGGCCACACCGACTTCCGCCCGGTGTTCGCCGCGCTCCGGGATCTCGGCTACGCCGGCTACCTCTCCGCCGAGGTGCTCGCTTGGCCCGACCCGGAGGCGACCGCCCGCCAAGTGATTACCCGCTTCCGCGCGTTCACGGCGCGCTGACTCTCCATGCTCAAGCATACCCTGCTGCACCCCAAGATCAACGAGGTCCTCGGCCGCGCCGGGCACCACGCGCGGATCCTGCTCGCCGACGGCAACTATCCCGCCTCTACCAAGCGCGGCCCCCACGCTGAGGTCGTCTGCCTCAATCTGTCGCCGGGGGTAGTGACCGTCGCGCAGGCCCTGCACGCCGTGCTCAGCGCGATCCCGATCGACGAGATCAACACCATGGGCATTCCGGCCGATGACCCCTACGCGGCCTTCGGTGAGCCCAAGGCCTGGCCCGAGTTCCGCGCGCTGGCCGTTGCGGCCGGGGTGAAGGCGCCGCTCACGCCCATCTCGAAGTGGGATTTTTACCGCGCGGTCGAGTCGCCCGATCACGTCCTGACCATCCAGACCGCCGACCAGGCCCTCTGGGCCAACGTCCTGCTCACCGTCGGCGTCCGCACGCCCTAAACCGATGCAGGCGCTCGAGTTGACCCGCCCAGGCTCTTTCCGCGTCGCCGACGTTGCCGCGCCCGGCGCCCCGGGCCCCGGCGAGGCGCTGCTGCGGGTCCACCGGGTCGGCATCTGCGGCACGGATCTTGCCGGCTACCTCGGTAAGATGCCGTTCTTCAGCTACCCGCGCATTCCCGGCCACGAGCTCGGGGTGGAGGTGCTGGCCGTCGGCGAAGGTGTTACTCAGGTCCGCCCGGGGGACCGTTGCGCCGTCGAACCGTACCTGAATTGCGGCCGTTGCTACGCCTGCCGACGGGGGCACACGAACTGCTGTGAACACAACCGCACGCTCGGCGTGATGTGCGATGGCGGCTTGTGCGAGCGGATCATTTTGCCCGCGGCCAAGCTGCATCCCTCCGCCCGGCTCACTTTCGAGCAACTCGCTCTGGTGGAGACCCTCGCGATCGGCTGCCATGCCGTGGACCGTGGCGCCCCCGCGGCGGGGGAACAGATTCTGGTCGTGGGCGCGGGGCCGATCGGCCTCAGCGCGATCGTGTTCGCTCGTCTCTCCGGGGCGCGGACGCTCGTGATGGACGTCAATACCGAGCGGCTGGCTTTCGTACGCGAGGTGATGGGCGTACCGGATACGCTGCAGGTCAGCGGGTCCGAGGCGGACCTAACCGCGCTGGGCGCGGCCACCGACGGACGTCTGGCTGACGTCGTGATCGACGCGACCGGCAATCCTGCCTCGATGGCGCGGGCGCTCCAGTTCTGCGCCTTCCGCGGCCGGCTGGTTTACGTCGGCATCACGGCCGCCGAGATCACGTTTCCACACGCGCCGGTTCTGCACCGCCGCGAGCTCGCGATCCGCGCCAGTCGGAATGCCCTGCCCGGTGATTTCCGACGCATCATTCGGCTGATTGAAGACGGGGCGATCGACACGCGCCCTTGGATCACGCACACCTCCGACTTCGCTGGATTGCCCGCCGTCTTTCCGGCCTGGACCCGCCCGGAAACGCGGGTGATCAAGGCGATGGTTGCGGTGCCAAATCCGACCTGAGCATTTCTCCGATGCGCTCCCTGTGGCTTCTCCTTCTGCTGACGGCGCTGCCGTTGATCGGTCACGCCGAATGGACCGTGGAGAATATCGCTGGTACTGGTGTGCGTGGTTTTGCGGGCGATGGTGGCCGGGCCGCGACCGCGGTGCTGAATGATCCCTTCGGGATGGCGCGTGCGCCCGACGGTTCTCTCTGGTTCTGCGAATACGGCGGACATCGCCTCCGGCGCATCGCCCGCGATGGCACGATCTCCACCGTCGCGGGCACCGGGGAGCGCGGGTTCTCCGGCGACGGCGGCCCGGCGCTCGCGGCGCGCCTCGACAAGCCGCACGAACTGCGTTTCGACGCCGATGGGGATTGCTACTTCACGGATATGGCGAACCACGTCATCCGGCGGATCGAGCGGCGCACCGGGCGGATCTCCACGGTGGCGGGCACCGGCGGGAAACGCGGCTACGCGGGCGACGGCGGCCCCGCGACGTCCGCCCTGCTCGGCCAGCCCCACAGCCTGCAGTTCGGTCCCGACGGCCACCTCTACCTCTGTGACACGGGCAACCACGTCGTACGCCGCGTCGATGGGCGCACCGGGATTATCACCACCGTGGCGGGTACTGGGGTGGCGGGGCCGACGCCCGACGGCGCGCCGGTGGTGGGCACGCCCCTGCGGGGTCCACGCGCGATCGACTTTGACGCGCAGGGCCGGCTCTGGCTCGCCACCCGCGAGGGCAATCAGGTCTTCCGCATCGACCTGCAGGACAGTCGTATCCACCTCGTCGCGGGCACTGGACGCCCCGGGTTTACCGGGAACGGTGGACCCGCCCGGGAGGCCACCCTCAGCGGACCGAAGGGGCTTGCCCTCGACCGCGAGGGCAACGTCTGGCTAGCGGATACCGAGAGCCATAGCATCCGGCGCATCACGCCCGCCGGCATACTGGAATTGGTGGCCGGCACGGGACGCCGTGGAGATGGTCCCGAGGGCCCCGGCACGGTTTGCGCGCTGGCGCGTCCGCACGGGGTGCAGATCGAGGCCGATGGGTCCGTGCTGGTCGGGGACAGCGAGACCCACCGTCTCCGGAGGCTTCGGCCGCCGGCCAAGGCACGTTGACGCGCGGATTCCTCGGCTGCGCGCTCAGGGCCCGGGGGTGCGCGGGTAGGGCTCGTAGCGGGAAAACGTGACCTGCAGGTCTGCGTCCAGGGACTTGAACCAGTAGGCGTCGCCGCGGACCGAGGTCTGCACCGTCTGGGGCAGGCTGGGGCGCTCGGCGGTGGGGAGGCTGAAGGTCAGCCGCGTGCGCAGCTTGTTGATGCGGATGCCGAGGGCGGGCCGGAAGGGCGCGTCATTCTCCAGGGTAATCGCCTCGATGGTGCGGGAGGGACGGTGCACCACCAGGGTGGCTTGGAGGAAGTCGGCGGTCCGATCTCCCGCCTCCGCGGGCCGGAGGCGGCAGCGGTACGTGACCCGTTCGTTCCCTTCAGCCACCACCTGGGCTTCCGCGGGGTCGATCTGCTCGGCTAGCCGCGGTGCCGTGCCGCCCCGCGAGCGCCGGGAACGGGTATCGCGGTACTCGGCGAGCTCGGCCGCGGTAGGTTCGCGGCCGTCCTTGCGTAGCAGGCTCCAGCGGCGGAAGTTCGGCCGGGTGGCATCGTGCCGCTCCTCCACGGAACGCTGTCCGTCGGAGGTCGCCTGCACGTAGGACCAGTCGGGTGGGGCCTCCGAGCGAAAACCGCGGAGCGCTGCGAGCAGATCCGGCTCGGCCGCAGCGGGGAGGGCCGCGGGCAGCAGCCAGAGGAACAGGAGCAGCCGCGCGCGCACGTTCAGGCGATCGACGCGATGCGTGCGGGGACGGTGCGCCCGCTGCGGGGTGTCACCACCTCATCGCCCACCCGCCGCCCTAGGATTTGGCGCCCAAGGGGGGATTGGGGCGTGAGGACCATTACTTCGCCTTCGGTGGTCGCCACCGTCAGGCCCCCGGCGCGGGGCCCGAGGAAGTAGCGTGCCAGGCTGCCGCCGGAATCCAGGATGACAACGGCACCGAGCGCCACTGGGTCCGTTGGTGAAAATGCGGGGAGCGGGAGCGTGGCGAAAAGTCCGATAGCCTCCTCCGCCTCCTGCACCTGCCGGGACTGACCCTCGGCCAGATAGGCGGCCTCCTGGCTGTGGGTGTCCCACTTGTTCTCCGGGCGGCTCTCCTCGCTGGTCGCTTCTTCGTGCGCATCCGCGGCGGCCCGGGCCTGGCGGGCCTGCTCCTCCCGCAGCGCGGCGAGAATGGCAGCGCGGAGTGTGGGTTTGTCGAAAGTCATCATGGGCTCCGGGCCGGGGAGGCCTGGGTTTTCCGGTCGTCCATCGAGGTCGCTTCGGAGGACCGCCGCGGCGGGCGGCTCCGGGGCGGGTGGCTTCAGGCGTGTGCCTTCGGCAGCTCCACGCCCAGCTCGGTGGCGTGCGGGTGGTTACGCTTCACGCGCAACAGCTGATGGCGCCGTTGCAGCATCCGGTCGAGTTTGTCGATGAGCAAGGTGACCGCTTTGTGGCACTCGTTGGCCTCGACGGCGGCATTCAGATCGGGTCCGTGGATCTGAATGTGCCCCTTGGCGGTAAACTGCACCCCGGCGGCGGAGCTACGGTCGCAGGCAAGTTCCACCCGGATCCGGATGATCCGCTCGTCGTGACGAAACAATCGCGCGGTTTTCTCGTGCACGAACTCCTTCAGGGCGGGGGTGAGCTCGAGATGAATGCCGGAGACGATGACTTCGTGGTGGTTTTGGCTGTTCATGATGCTGCGTTTGGGTTGCTGTGCGCGGCTTCCGGCCGGGACCGGGCCGTGAAAAAATCCCTCTCTCCACCCATGTCCCGGACCTCTCCGACCCAGCCTGATCTCGCGGCCGCGGTCGTCACGGGAGGCTCCTCCGGTCTGGGGGAAGCTTTCATTCGTCTGTTGGGGAGAATGGGCCCGGGGGTCCCGGTTTGCAACCTCTCCCGGCGGCATCCGGCGGAAAAAGCCGGCCCGGCTTTCCACGTTCCCTGCGACCTGGCGGAGTCCGTGGAGGTGGCGCGCGCGGCGGAGACGGTCGCGGCGTGGCTGGCCGCGGCGCCGGCGGGACCCGTGTTGCTGGTGAACAACGCCGGCCTTGGCGCCTTTGGGCCTTTCCCGGGCGAGGATGCGGCGCGGCAGCTGGCGATCATCGACGTGAATGTCCGGGCCGTGGTGGATCTCACGGCGCGGCTGCTGCCCGTGCTGCGGGCTCGCGGGGGCGGCATCCTGAACGTGGCGTCGGTCGTGGCGTATCAGCCGACCCCGTACGCCGCCGTTTATGGGGCGAGCAAGGCCTTCCTCCTGAGCTGGTCGTTGGCGTTGCGTGAGGAGCTGCGCGGCTCCGGACTGCGCGTGACCGCCTGCTGTCCTGGCACGACCGCCACGGGTTTCTTTGACGCCGCCGGCCTCGGTGGACTGCCCGGTGCGGCGATGGGGGCCGAGGCCGTCGCGCGGTTCGCGCTGCGGGCCTGGGCGCACGATCGGCCGCACGCCGTGCCCGGCCTGCATAATCTGGTGCTGACTTGGGCGGGGAGCTGTCTGCCGCGCGCCGCCGCCGCCCGGGTCGCCGGTCTCGTCCTGCGCCGCCGGGCCGGTCCGGGGTTGTCGTGACGGCCGGAGGGGAGTCTCCGCCGGAACGTTGGGCGGGCCGCGCTTGCGCCTGGCCCCGCCGGCCGCAGGACCCGGAGCGGGTGCGGATGATTGCGCCTTCGGAGATGCCGGGGTGGATTGTCTTCGAGGACGAGCGGCTGATCGTGATCGACAAGCCCGGCGATGTCGTTTGCCACCCCTCCAAGGCCGGCCCCTGGTCCAGCCTCGTCGGCGCGTTGCGCGAGTTCACGGGCCTGGCTACGGTGCACCTTGTCTTCCGCCTAGACCGGGAGACCAGCGGCCTGGTGGTCATCGCCAAGGACGGGCGCACGGCGGGCCGCCTCCAGACGGCGCTCCAGGAACGTCGGATCGGCAAGGTCTACCTCGCACTCCTGACGGGCCGGCTGGACGGCGAAATCGTCGTCGATCAGCCCCTCGGCGATGATCTTGCTAGCCCCGTGTTCACGAAGTCGGCGGTGGTGGCGGCGGGGGAGGGCAAAACAGCGGTCACGCGCTTCCAGCCCATCGCTTACGCCCCCGACGGCAGCCTCAGCCTCGTCCGCGTCGTCCCCGTGACTGGCCGCAAGCACCAGATCCGGGCGCATGCGCAGTGGCTGGGCCGGTCCGTCCTTGGGGACAAGATTTACGGTCCGGACGCGCGACTCTATCTGGAGTTCATTACGACCGGCTGGACGCCCGCGCTGGCTGGACGTCTGGGCCTGCCGCGGCAGGCGCTGCATTGCGCCGGGATCGATCTCACGGGGGCCGGCTTTCCCCGGGTGTTTGCCGCCCCGCTGGCGGCGGATCTGCGCGAGTGCTGTGCGTGCGCGCAGCTCGCGGTGCCGGCGGAGTGGTTGCCCAAGCCGCCGGCGAGTGGCTGACGCCGGGTGGCGTATTATTCCGCCGACTTGGCCGCCCGGGTAACTTTCCGGCGTTCGACCTCCTTGAGGATGCGCTTGCGCAGCCGGAGGCTCTTGGGGGTCACCTCGACGAGTTCGTCGGCGGCGATGTACTCGATCGCGCGTTCGAGCGAGAGCTTGGTCGCCGGGGTCAGGCCCGTGGCGACGCCTTCGCCCTGGGAACGGAAGTTGGTCAGCTTCTTCTCGCGGACCGCGTTGACCGAGATGTCCTCGTTGCGAGGGTTCTCGCCGATGATCATCCCCTCGTACACCTGTTCGCCCGGGCTGACGAACAGCTTGCCGCGCTCCTGGCACATCACCAGCGCGTAGCTGGTCGTCTCGCCGGCCTCGGTAGCGATGAGCGTCCCGGTCAGGCGGGTGAGCACCTCGCCCGCGTAGGGGCCGTATTCCTTGAACAGGTGGCTCATCACGCCGCGGCCGCTGGTCATATTGACCACGTCGATCTCCATGCCGATCAGCCCGCGGGTCGTGATGGTGGCCTCGATCATCGTGGAGTAGGGGTGCTTCTCCATGTTCGTGAGCTGCCCCTTGCGGTTGGCGAGGTTCTGCATCACGGAGCCGACGCACTCGTCCGGCACCTCGATCCAGACGGTCTCGTAAGGTTCCAGCCGGCGGCCCTCGACGACCTTCTCGATCACGGTCGGGCGGGAGACGAGCAGCTCGAAGCCCTCGCGCCGCATCGTCTCCACCAGCACGGCTACCTGCATCGCACCGCGGGCCTTCACGTTGTAGACCCCCGCGCGGTCGCTGTCCTCGATGTTGATGGAGACGTTGGTCTTCAGCTCCCGGAACAGCCGCTCCCGCAGCTGGCGCGAGGTGACGAGCTTGCCCTCCTGGCCGACCAGCGGGCCGTCGTTGACGCAGAACTGCATCTCGAGCGTTGGCGGGTCGATCTGCGTGAAGGGTAGAGCGTGGGCCTCCTCCGCGGCGGCGATAGTGTCCCCGATGTCGATGTCCTCGAAACCGGAGAGCCCCACGATGTTGCCCGCTACGCCGGCGGTGGACTCCTGGGTGCCGAGGCCGGAGTACTCGAAGACCTTGGTAATCTTGGAGCGGATCCGCTTGCCGTCCGAGTGGCGGATCGTGAACACGTTTTCCCCGACGTTGGCGCGGCCGCCGAGGATCTTGCCGATCGCGATGCGCCCAACGTAGTCGCTCCAGTCGATGTTCGACACGAGCATGTGGAAAGTGTCGTCCGGCTTGGCGAACGGGGGCGGGACGTGGTTCAGGATGGTCTCGAAGAGCGGCGTCATGTTCTTCCGCTCGTCGTCGAGCTTGTACATCATGTAGCCGTCGCGGCCCGAACCGTAGACAACCGGGGCGTCGAACTGCTCCTCGGTGGCGTTGAGCTCCATCAGCAGTTCAAGCACCTTTTCATACATCTTGGCCGGCTCCGCGTTGTCGCGGTCGATCTTGTTGATGACGATGACGACCTTGAGGCCGTGCTGGAGGGCTTTCCGGAGCACGAAGCGGGTCTGGGCCTGGGGCCCGTCGTAGGCGTCGACCACCAGGAGCACGCCGTCCACCATCCGCAGGGCGCGCTCGACCTCACCGCCGAAGTCGGCGT
>SYDD01000047.1 GCA_005786775.1 Opitutaceae bacterium | reverse complement strand
GACGTCCTGCACGCCCTTGCGCTGCAGTTCTGGCGGCGCGTCCTTCACCACGCGCGCGAAGGTGGCGTCGTGGAACGGCACGATCACGCCATCGCGTGTCATCCGCAGGTCGGCCTCCGGGATCACGCCGAGTCCCCAGCCGAGCTCGAAGGCCTCCACGGTGTTCTCTTCCGCGAGGTGGCCCACGCCACGGTGGCCTTGGATGACGACCTGTCCGGGGCGCAGCTGGTCTTGGGCGCGCCATGCCTCGGCACCCCGGGCAGGGGCGGCGGCACCGGCGAGGAGGGCGAGCAATGGAAGGAGGTGGTGGGCGACGGACATCGGGGGCAGCAGCTCCTTTCCGGTGCCCGGCGAGCCGCGGGATGGCAATCCCGGGGTGCGGGGCGAGGGCGGTAATTGCCCGGTGCGGGACGTAGTTACCCCCACCGGGTGCAGCCTCGCCTTCTGGCGGCCGGCCCTTGATGCTCCCGGGTCTCGTGTTCCGCCTGTTTGACGAATCCACCCTCTGCTTTGCCGCCGCGCTCGTGGCGGTCGGCGTTGGCCTTGTCGCCGGTCTGCGCGCTCGGCGCAACGCGGCGGACTGGAGTTTCGTCGCGGGCCTTTATCTGCTGGCCCTCGACCGTTTCTTCGCCGGCCTGAGCTTACTCGCAGTCACGGAGGGTGCGGTGGATCGCTGGCAGCATTGGCGGCTGACGAGCGCCTCCGTCGCCCCGGGCGTGTGGCTGGTGTTTAGTCTGACCTACGCGCGGCTCAACGCGGCGGGCTTCCTCCGAAGCTGGCGCTGGTTCTGGCCGGCTGCGCTGGTGGTGCCGGGCGCCATCGCGGTCGCCGAGTTCGGCGACCTGTTCCGAGTCCACGCCGCCCCGGACGAGCGCTGGGTCTTGGTCCTCTCCGGTCCGGCGAAGCTCCTCTACCTGCTGATCTTACCGCTCAGCATCTTGATTCTCGCAAACCTCGAGCGCACCTACCGCGCCGCAGTCGGAACTCAGCGCTGGCGAATCAAATTCATGCTTCTCGGCGTGGGGATGCTGTTCCTCTCGCAGCTCTACACGGCCAGCCAGGCGCTACTCTATGGCGCCCTAGGCTCCTCCTTGGAGACGACGCGTTCCCTTGCGATGCTGGTGGCGCTGGCGGTGATTGGTCGCCACTTGCTGCGCACCACCAAATTTGAGGCCGAGGTCTACCCGTCGCAGTCCGTGCTGCAGGGCTCGATCATCATACTACTCGCGGCCGGTTACTTGGTGTTGGTCGGGCTGATTGCCAAGCTGGCGACGCTCTTCGGGGGCACCTCCGCCTTTGCCCTTAAGTCGCTCGTGCTGTTGGTGGCGATCGTGATGCTGGTCGTGCTCGCGCAGTCGGACCGCATCCGGCTGCACCTCCGCCGTTGGATCAGCCGCCACTTCCAGCGCCCGTTTTACGACTACCAAACGGTCTGGCGGAAGTTCTCGGAGGGCACCGCGGAGATGACCGACACCACCACCCTCTGCCGCAACACGGTCAAACTCTCCGCCGATGTCTTCCAGGCCCTCTCGGCCACGATCTGGCTGGCGGGCGAGAACGGGGACCGTCTGGAGGTCGCCGCCTCGACCTCGCTTAGCCCCGAGAAGATTGCGGCGACGCGCCCGGAACCGGACGAGGTCGCGCTGGTGATGGCGCATTTTAGCGCTCACCCGGCGCCGGTTAACATCGAGTTCGAGCAGGCGCCGTGGGCCGCGGCGCTGCGACGCTGGCAGCCCAGTGAGTTCCCGGATCGCGGCGGCCACCGCATCTGCGCGCCCTTCGCCCGTCAGGGGCGCGTGATCGGCCTGGTCATCATCGGCGACCGCATCGGCGGGCTCTCCTTTCCCGAGCAGGATATGGACATGCTGGGCTGCGTGGCCGACCACCTGACGACGCGGCTCCTCAACGTCCAGTTCGCTCAGCGGTTGGTGCAGTCCAAAGAGCTCGAGGCCTTCCAGGCGATGGCAACTTTCTTCGTCCACGACCTGAAGAACGCGGCCTTCACGCTGAACCTAATGCTGCAGAACCTGCCGCGGCACTTCAACGACCCCGCCTTTCGCGAGGATGCGCTGCGCGGAATGGGCAAGACGGTCGACCACATGAACCGGCTGATCGGCCGCCTCGGCCAACTCCGGCACGACTTGAAGCTCAACGTAGCGCCCACCGACCTCTCGGCCCTGGTCGCGCGTTGCGCTGAGCCCCTCGCCGCCAACGCCCCGCAGACGTTCGCCCGCGACCTGCCCGCGCTGCCGGCCGCCGCGGCCGACGCGGAACAGCTGCAGAAGGTGTTCACGAACCTAATCCTAAACGCAATCGAGGCGACCCCAGCTGACGGCGAGATCCGGCTGCGCGCCTTCGCGCAGGGACCGCACGTGGTGCTAGAGGTGGCCGATAACGGGTGCGGGATGAGCCCCGAATTCCTCGCTCGCCAGCTCTTCCGGCCGTTCCAGACGACCAAGAAGACGGGCCTCGGCATCGGCATGTTCCAGAGCAAGATGATTGTCGAGGCCCACGGTGGCCGGCTCACTGTGGCGAGCACGCCCGGCCGCGGTTCCACCTTCCAGGTCCTGCTTCCCCACCATGGAAAATAATCCCAAGCCCAAGCTCCTGTTGGTCGACGACGACGAGGAAATCCGGACGCAGATGCGCTGGGCCCTCAGCGAGGAGTATGAGCCGGTCCTCGCGGGGGATCGCCTCGGTGCGCTCGCCGCCTTCCGTACCCATCGTCCCGCGGTGGTGCTGCTCGACCTCGGCCTGCCCCCGCAGCCGGCCGCGCCGACCGAGGGCCTCGCGACGCTAGCCGAACTCATCGCGCTCGATCCAGACGTGAAGGTTGTGATCGTCAGTGGGCAGGGCGAAAAAGCCAACGCGCTCCACGCCATCGGCTCCGGCGCCTACGATTTCTTTACCAAGCCGATCGATATGGAGGAGCTGAAGCTGATGCTCCGCCGCACGTTTCAGATCGTCGGGCTCGAGCGCGAGTACCGCCAACTCCAGGCCAAGGTGGATGCGGAGGCCTTCGAGGAGATCGTCGGGACGGGTTCGCGGATGCAGATCTGTTTCGAATCCATCCGCAAGGTGGCGACCTCCGAGGCTCCCGTGCTGGTGCTGGGCGAGAGTGGCACGGGCAAGGAGATGACCGCCCGCGCGATCCACCGCCGCAGCCGACGGGCCGACGGGCCCTTCGTCGCGATCAACTGCAGCGCGATCCCGGAGAACCTCATCGAGAGCGAGCTCTGCGGCCACGAGACAGGCGCCTTCACCGGCGCCGTTACCCAACGCAAGGGCCGCATCGAGCTCGCCGCCGGGGGCACGCTGGTCCTCGATGAAATCGGCGACGTCCCGCTCGCGATTCAGGTTAAGCTACTCCGCTTCCTCCAAGAAAAGACGATGGAGCGGGTGGGAGGCCGGGAGGAAATTACCGTCGACACGCGGGTCGTTGCCGCAACCAACGCCGACCTGAAGAAGAAGATGGCCGACGGCACGTTCCGCGAAGACCTATTCTACCGCCTCGCGGTCGTGAAGATTAACCTGCCCGCCCTGCGCGAGCGCGACGACGACGTCATCCTCTTGGCCAAGACTTTCCTGCAGCGTTTCGGAGAGGAGAACGACCGCAAAGGGCTCACGTTCATGCCCGAGGCCATCCGCGCGCTGCGCGAACACAACTGGCCCGGCAATGTCCGGGAACTACAAAACCGTGTCCGCCGCGCGGTGATTATGGCCGAGGGTAAGCGCATCAGTGCCGCCGACCTAGAGCTGGTGGCCGGTGCTGGTGCCGCCAAGGCCACTACCCTGCGCGAGGCCCGGGAGCGCTTAGAGCGCGAACTCGTCACGGACGCGCTCCGGCGCAATGGCGGTAAGGTCAGCGGGGCCGCCGCCGACCTCGGCGTTAGCCGGCCCACTCTGTACGAACTCATGGAGAAGCTGGGGCTGCAGCGGACGGAATAGACCCGAGCCCGCCGTCGGTTCACCACACCCGCCCCGCCCGCCGGCTTTCTACCTCCCGCTCCGCCGCGTCCTCGAGGGCGGCGAGGAAGTCCAACCCCGTGCGCGTCTCGATCTCGGCGATGGTGGTTAGGTAGCGCGCTGGGTCCGCCTGGGTCGATGTCTCCTGTGGGACGAGAAATGCGAGGGTCCGCAGTCTGCCGTCCTGTTCATCCACGATGATCTTGAAAAAGGCCTCGGGCACCGCGACCCGCCCCCGCAGGCGCGCTGGGGCCGGGCCCAACACGGGGCCGGTGAAAACCCAAACCTCCCCGTAGCGCGCCGGGTAGCTGGTCGCGATCCGCTGTTCTAGGTCCTGCCACAGGCCCGCATTGAGGCCGTGACGCTGCGGGACGATGTTCGACATCAGGAACGTCTCCCGCTGCGCGACGGCGCCGTAGCGGGTGGCGATGGCGAAGTTCGGCGCGAGGTGTCCGCGGTCGTAGCCGGAGCCGGTGTAAACCTGCGGCTCCACCCGGGCGGCCGTCCGGCGATCCACGGTGAAACGCTCCGGCCGCGCCGGCGCTGGCGGGATCCGCGGCAGGTCCACGACTCGATAGGCGGCCCAGCGGGCCACCCCCAGCACATCACTGTAGCCGACCACATACCCCTGGTTCACCAGCACGCGCAGCTCCTCGCCTTCGGTCTGCGTCCGGGGTAGGCCCCCGTAGATGATCCGGTTGTCTCCCGGGGCCACCGTGCCGGAGCCGCTGCCGGCGTAGTAGAGCTGCCATACGTCCCAAGCGACCTCGAGGAATCCAACCCGCTTGTCTCGGGCCAGCGCGGCCGTGACCAACCGGTCGACCTCCGCTTGTCGACCCGCGGGTTGGAACAGGTACCAGCCGCCGAAGACCACGCCGGCCGCGACGTTTGCCGCGAGGAGCCCGCGCCAGACCCGTGGGGGCAGGGTGCGACGGAGAAGTGTCGGGAGGCGGGGCCGCATCGGGGTCGAAGGAGCCACGGGCGCGCCGGGAGGCAAGCCCGCCAGCCGAAGGGAACGCCCCTGTAAGATTTGCGGACATCGTGTCGGGTGGATTTACAGTTTAGGATCGGATAAAAGGAGGCCTTAAATTTTTAAAATACTGGAAGACAAATTGTTACAGAATAGACCAAAGATTGGTATGACCTTTGCTTTAAGGTGGGCTCACGTAAAACACCTGACCGTACTGCCCCGGAGCCACCTTTCTCGACCATGATTTCCTCCATCCACTCCAACCAGCCTTTCGCCGCCTCGGGTGCGGAGGATAATTCGGCCCAGATCTACCTTGAGGATGCGATCAACAAGCTGCGCGAGAGTGGGTTGCGGATCACTAAGTCGCGCGTTCAGCTGCTCTCCGTGTTGGCCCGCGGCAGCGAGCCGCTCTCGGTGGAGGAGCTGCATTCCACGGTCGGCGAGGAGGGGTGCGATTTGGTCACCATTTACCGCTCGATGCTGGTCTTCGAGGAGCACGGTTTGGTGCAGCGGAGTTTCCGTTATAACGGCACGACGGTCTTCGAGCGGATGAAGGACTCCACCCCGCGCTATCGGGTTTTCTGCAAGGAGAGTCACAAGTTTGCGGAGCTGAACGAGGACCTCTCGGGGCCCGTCCGGGGCGCGATCCTCGCCCTCGAGGAGGCGCTGCGCGCTCGTGGCTACGCCAAGGTGACGCACCTGCTGGAGTTTTTCGCCGTCAAAACCGACCAGGGCGCCCCGACCGGTAACAACCGACTCGCCGCGGCGGCTGCCCCGGCGGCCCAAGTCTGAGCCGGGGTCTTGCCGTCGGCGCGGAGGTCCCGCGCCTGCCGTCGCGAGGCCTTTCCCTCGATTCTGCCTGAGGCGAAGCGCGACGCCTCGCTGGCCGGGCGCGGTCGCCTGCTCCCCGGTTGACGGTTGCGGTCACTGCGCCCGCAGCCCACGCTCCTCCCGGTTCTCTTGCCGATGCGCCTGCCCCTTCGCCTCCTCGCCTCGCTGTTCCCTCTCGCCGCCGCGTTTGCCGGCGCGCCGTCTGCTCCCGTCCTGCCCGCTGTCCAGACCGCCCTCGCCGCCCAGGTGGAGGCCGGGGAGATCGCCGGGGCGGTGACCCTCGTGGTGACCCGCGACGCGGTGCTGCATCACTCCGCCACGGGCTTAGCCGATCGCGCTGCGGGGCGGCCGATGAGCGAGGACACGGTCT
>SYDD01000296.1 GCA_005786775.1 Opitutaceae bacterium | reverse complement strand
GCTCGACGCCGGGCGCCGCCGCCCGCCACGCCACAACGGACGCGGGCGCCGCACCGAGGAGCAGCACCCGTGTCCCCGCGGCCGGCGCCACGCCGCCGGGCGCCGGTGCCCAACGGGGGACGTGGAACGTGAGTCGCTCCTCCGCGGGCGGCCGGGCCGCGCGCACGGCCAGCCCCGTCAACTCGGCCACGACGGTCCCCGCCTCGTCGCACCACACCAGGTCCCAGCGGCCACCCGTTGCCCGCGCGTGGACCAGGACGAGGTCGGGTGGAGCCCGATGCAGGCGGTGGCTCCGCGCGGCGAACGGCAACCCGGCCCCGTCCGCGTCACCCAGCGCCGCCAGCGCCTGGAACGCGCCGTCGACGAGCGCGGTTTCGCGGGCGAGACCCGCAGGCGCGGGCGCGAGATCGAGCCGGGCCCACAGTTCCCCCTCCCCGACCCCGATTTCGCGGACAACGCGCAGGGCCGGCCCGTGGCGGAAGCCGGCCGCCGCCAGGCCCGCATACAAAGCCTCCGGATCGACCGCCCGCGCCGCGCGCCGCCGCACCTCCGTCAAATCCACCGGCACCGGCACAGCAGCGGTTGCCGCGGCAAGCTGGCCCCGGACGGACATCCCCTCGCCGCCGCCCGCCGCGGGCAGGCGCAGGCGTCCGGCTCCTTCACCGTCCGGCGTGAACCGCGGGAGCACCTCCAGCCACCCGCCATCGGGCCGCAGCGGCGCGAGCCACGCGATGTCGCGCAACTCCACCTGCTCCCCGCCGAGCACGCGGGCGAGTTCCGCGCGGGCCAACGCCAGGGAGGCCGCGCCGGGGAGGATCGGCCGCCCCTGGACCTCATGGTCGCGCAACACGGGATCGTCGGCCGCGACGCGGAGCGCGCGCGGGGCGGCGGGCATGGCCGGCGTGACCCAATGCCGGTCACGCGCAAAGACGGTGCCGGGCAGGCTTACGCGACGGGGCTTCCGGCCGGCCCACGCCTCGCGCCAGTCCACCTCCGCGCCCTCGACCCACCAGCGCGCGACCGCCGCCCAACGGCCGGCCCGCACCAGCCCGCGCACGAATTCCGCGCCCTCGGGACCCGCGGCCAGCCCGCGGCCGAGGCGTTCCGCACGCGCGCTGCCCGCGACCAGATCGCCCCGCGCCTCCCCGGCCGTGAACGCGGCGAGCGCCGCCGCCACCTCGTCCCAGTCCGCCGCGGTGAACGCCACCCGCTCGTCACCGGGCTCCCGGCCGGCCTGCAGCGTGAAGGCGGCGTCCGCCAGCGGGGGCAGCGGGCGCCCGGCCGGGCGGCGCAGCCACTCCCGCCACACGGCCACGGTGGCGCGGAGCCTTTCGGGGTCGCGCGCGGAGAGGACGACGAGGTACCGCTGGCCGTCGGGTCCGGGGTCCGCGGGCGCGGGCGGGCCCTCCTCGACGACGACGTGGGCGTTGGCGCCGCCGGCGCCGAAGGAACTGAGGCCGGCCCGGCGCGGGGCGGCGCCGCGGGGCCACGGCAGGGGCGCCTGCGGGACGTGGAACGGCGTCGCGGCGAGGTCCAGGTGCGGGTTGAGGGTGCGGGAGTGCAGGCTGGGGGCGATGACCCCGTGGCGCAGCTGCAGGAGCAGCTTGAAGAGCCCGGCGAGGCCGGCCGCGCCTTCGAGGTGGCCGAGGTTGGACTTCACCGAGCCGAGCGCGCACGAGGCGGGCGGCCGCCCCGGCTCCCCGAAGACCTCCTGCAGCGCGGCCACCTCGCTCGGGTCGCCCAGGGCGGTGCCGGTGCCGTGCGCCTCGAGGCACGTGATCTCCCCGGGGGCGACGCCCGCAGCGGCGAGCGCGGCCCGCACCACCGCGGTCTGCGCGCGGGGGTTGGGCACGGTGTAGCCGTTGGTCTTGCCCCCATGGTTCACGGCCGTCGCCCGCAGGATGCCGTGCACGGTGTCGCCATCCGCCAGAGCCCGCGCCAGCGGCTTGAGCAACACCGCGGCCACCCCCTCGCCGGGCACATAGCCGTCGCCGCCGGCCCCGAAGCTCTTGCAGCGCCCGTCCGCCGCCGCGAACCCGCCCTGCGCCAGGCCGACATCCTTGGCGGGGTGCAGCGAGAGGTTCACGCCGCCCGCCAGCGCCAGCTCGCACTCGCCGCGCCGCAAACTCGCGCACGCCAGGTGCAGCGCGGTCAGGGCCGAGGAGCACATCGAGTCGAGCGCGAGGCTCGGCCCGCTCCAGTCGAACCAGTACGAGACCCGGTTCGCGATCGAGGCCTGCGAGGCGTTGACGGGCACGAGCCGCCCCGGCGCCGAGGCCTCGAGGCCCAGCAGCTGGTACTGGCTGTACATCGAGCCGACAAACACGCCCACCGGCCGGCCCCGCAGCTCGGCGCGCGCGTAGCCCGCGTCCTCCACCGTGTGCCACGCCGTCTCGAGGAACAGCCGCTCCTGCGGGTCGATGAGCTCCGCCTCGCGCGGCGGCACGCGGAAGAACGCCGCGTCGAAGCGGTCGACGTCCGCCAGGAAGCCTCCCCAGCGGTTGTAGGTCTTGCCCGGCGCGCCGCGCTCCGGCGAATGGTAGTCCGCGAGCGACCAGCGCTCCGGCGGCACCTCGGTGATCGCATCCCGGCCCGCCGCCAACAACGCCCACAACGCCTCCGGATCCGCCGCCTGCGGGAACCGGCCGCGGAAGCCGATCACGGCGATACCCTCGACTTCGCTCGGGGCAGGCCCTTCGACGGGGCTCAGGGCGGGCCCTGCGGCTGCGCTCAGGGCGGGCCCCTTTTCGGAGGACGGAGCGGGAACCCCTTCGACGGGGCTCAGGGCAGGCCTTGCGACGGGGCTTAGGGCGGGCGTGGAGCCCGGGAGGAGGGGCGCGAGGCGCGCGGGGCACCGCGAGGCCAGATGCGCCGCGAGGGAGGCGAGGGTCTGGTGCTCGTAGAGCAGCGACTTCGGCAACGGGCCCAGGTCCTCTTCCAACCGCCGCGTGAACGACAACACCAGCAACGAGTCCACGCCGTAACGCTCCAACGGCGCCGCCGCGTCGATGCGCTCCACGGGGATCTTGGTCAGCACCGCCAGCTTGCCCCGCAGGTAGTCCGCCACCGCCGCCACCGGCAACGGCGCACCCTCGGCCGGCTCCGTCCCCGCTCCGATGCGCGGGGCGTGCGCGATCACCTCCAGCCCCGGCGCCGGCGCCACCGCCGGCTCCACCCCGATTGCCACCACCGGCTCCTCCCCCGCCAGCATCCGCTCCAACACACCGCACGCCACCGCCGCCGGCAACGGCTCGACCCGCTCCCCCCGCAACGCCAGCAACTCCGGCGCCACCCCCAGCCCCGTGTCCCACAACGGCCACTGGATCGCCACGCTCCGCCCCGCCCGCTCCCCCGCCAGCACCCGCCGCGCGCGGCGCCGCAGGAACGCGTCGAGGTAGGCGTTCGCGTACGCGTAGTCCGCCTGCCCCACGTTGCCGTCCACCGCCGCCACCGAGCTGAAGCCCGCGAACCAACGCAACGGATCCGCCGCCGTCGCCTCGTCGAGCACCGCCACGCCCGCGGTCTTCGGCGCCAGCACCCGCCGCGCCGCCGCCACGGTCTGCCGCACCAGAAACGCGTCCGCGGTCACGCCCGCCGCGTGGATCACGCCCTCCACCGGACCAAATTCCGCCCGCGCCGCCGCCAACGCCGCACGCACCGCCGCCGCGTCGGTGATGTCCGCCGCGCGGTAGCGCCAGCGCGCGCCGGCCGGGAACACCGCCGCCAGCTCCGGGGGAGGCTCCGCCCTCCGCCCCAGCAGGGTCACCGCGGAACCCCGCGCCGCCCAATGCGCCGCCACCGCGCGGCCCACGCCGCCCGCCCCGCCGCTCAGCACGATGTGCGCCGCCACCTCCTGCTCCCCGTCCGCCGGCAGCCCGCAGGGCTCCATCACGCGCACCCGCCGCGCGGCACCCGCTCCCATCACCTCCACCGCGTCGTCCGCCGCGGCCCATTCGGCCAGACACCCCGCCGGGTCCGCCGCGCCACGCCGCAGTTTCCACCGCAAGTCCGGTTGCTCACGCCGCGCCGTCGCCAGCAGCGCCGCCAGCGCCTCCGCCGCCGGACCAGGCGCCTCGTCCGTCACCACCAACCCCCGCACGCCCGCGCGCCCGGCCGCCACGAACGCCTGCAGCAGCAGGAAGACCGGGAGGAACGCCTCCTCGGGTCCGGCGGACCGCGGCACGACGAACACGACCGCCTCCGGCGCCGCCGCGGCGACCAGCGCACGGAAATCCTCCGGCGCCTCCGGCCGCACCGTCCAGCTTTCGCCCGCGGTCACCAGCGCCGGGCCCGGCGCCACCCGGCGCACCCTCGCGCCCGGCCACGCCGCGGCCAGACCCGCCGCCACGTCCCCCGCCGCCTCCCCGACGAGCACGGATCCGGGCGCCTCCGCCGCCGCCGCCGCGGGCACCGGCCCCGCTGCAGGACGCCTCTGCGGGTCTGGGCGAGG
>SYDD01000295.1 GCA_005786775.1 Opitutaceae bacterium | reverse complement strand
TCTTCGAGAACGACCACCACAACTACAAGCGCACCCACCGGCTGCGGGGACACCGCCGGGACGACGACAACGGGCTGCTCTTCCTCGGTGACGGCGCGTGGGGCGTCCGCACCCGCACGGTGCCCAGCCCCGCCGAAGGCTGGTGGCTCGCCAAGGCCGAACCGACCCGGCACCTGTTCCACGTTACCCTGCAACCCTCCGGCCAAGCCCGGATTGTCGCGGTCAACGACCAAGGCAAAATCTTCGACGAGGTGAACCTCGCCACGCCACGCACGCGCCCCGTGGCGCCCTGAACCGCCCGCCCCGATGCCCCCACGCCTCTTCCCGCTCCTGCTGGCCGCCCTCGTGGCGGCGCCCGCCCTGTCCCGCGCCGCCACCCCCGCCGAGCGCCCGCCCAACATCCTGTTCATCTTCGCCGACGACCATTCGCGGAAGGTCATCAGCGCCTACGAGGATGCCTACCCGCTGGCCCGCACCCCGAACCTCGACCGGCTCGCCGCCTCCGGCATCCGCTTCCAGGCCGGCTACCTCGGGGCCTGGTGCATGCCCTCCCGCGCCAGCCTCCTCACCGGACTGCACCCGCACGCCATCGAGACGATGCGGATGACGGGCCCCAATCCCCAGAGCACCTACGACCCCGCCGTCTGCCGGTTCTGGCCCGCCGTCTTCCGCCGCCACGGCTACCAGACCGCCCAGATCGGCAAATGGCACACCGGCACCGACGCCGGCTGGGGCCGCGACTGGGATTACCAGCGGGTCTGGAACCGCCCGGCCAATCCCGCCGACGCCGGCAACTACTACGGGCCGCAGATCGTCGACTTCAACGGCCAGCCCCGCACAGTGGAGGGTTACGCCACCGACAATTACTCCCGCTGGGCCGCCGACTACATCCGGGGCGAGGGCCGCGACCCCGGCAAACCCTGGTACCTCTGGCTCTGCTACGGCGCCATCCACGGGCCCACCATTCCCGCCCCGCGCCACCGCGGCACCCTCCGGGACGCGCCGGTCGCGCCGCCCCGCGACCTGTTCGGCCCGCGCCCCGGCAAACCCGCCTACCTCGAGGGCACCCAGGCGTGGCAACGCGGCCCGGCCGGCGAGGCCCTCGACAAGAATGGCCGCTCCACCCACGCCGACTGGCTGCGCCAGGCCAACGAGTGCCTGCAGGCCGTGGACGAGGGCGTCGGCGAGGTGCTCCGCGCCCTGCGCGAGTCCGGCCAACTGGAGCGAACGCTGGTTATCTATTCCTCGGACCAGGGTTATGCCAATGGCGAGCACGGCCTGAAGCAGAAGGTCGCCCCCTATGAGGCCAGCTACGCCTCGCCCTTCATCGTGAGCCAGCCGGGGACGATCCCCGCCGGCCAGGTCTCCCCCCACGTCGTCAACGCCCCGGACGTGGTCGTGACCTTCTTTGCCCAGGCCGGCATCCCGCTGCCGTGGAAGATGCACGGCCGCGACTTCTCCCCGCTCCTGCGCGATCCCGCACGGGCGCGCTGGGACCACGCCACCCTCTACACCAACACTGGGCAGGACTACGGCGCGAGCGTCACCGCGACCCTGCGCGGGGCCAAGCCGCCCCGTCACGCGGGGGTGCCGTACTTCGCGGCCGTCCGGCACGGGCACCTCAAATACATCCGCTACTTTGACGCCCGCGAGCCGGAGGAGCTGTACGACCTGCGGGCCGACCCGGAGGAGCTGACGAACCTCGCGGGGGAACCTGGCCGCGGCGCGGACTTGGTCCGTCTACGCACCCTCTGGCGCCAGGAGCTGCAAGCGGCCGACGCCAGCTATTTGGAGCTGCTCCCGTCGGCCGGATCAGGCGCAGGCGGCAACTGAGGGGAGCTTGGGAGAAAGGAGCGAGGTGCGGGTAGCGAGGCACCGGACCGCGTGCCGGGTTTTGGTGTCGCCGCAGTGGCGCGGGATTCGAGTCGGGAACACTGGAGTGGAACGGCATCCTGCTGCCGCTGACTGCACCGGTTGCAGGTCGGCCAGCGCGCGCCCCACGCGCTCCCGCGGCGTCTATGGAAGCCACTCGCAGTTTGCCCCGCGCCCCGCGCCCCTTGCGCCTTTTGTGGCCATCCTCAGGGCCGCCCCCCGACGTGTCCGCAGTAGGCTTGGCCGGGGATAGCCACAAAAGGCTCAAAGGGTCCCATTCGCGGTCGGAACCGTGCGTGGCGTCCATAGACGCCGCGGCAGCGCTTTCCGCGGACCCCAAGGCAGGAGAGTTCGAGCCAGACAGCGTCCACAGGCTTGACCTCGTGCCGCGAAAAATCGCCGTACCTCGATTCGGAGCCCTCCCCGTCCGATCCGCTCGCCCCACGGCTCCCGCGGCGTCTATAGACGCCCCCTGCGGCCCAGTCCGCGCCCCGCGCCCCTTGCGCCTTTTGTGGCCGTCCTCAGAAGCGCACCGGAAACGCGATCAGGTCGATCCGCGCCCCGCGGCCCGGCTGGCCCAGGCTCCGCACCTCCAGCGCCGACGCCGACGGCGCCCGCGTCGGATCAAAGTACACGCCCCGGATCTCGCCCAGTTCCCCCCGCGCCCGCGCATCGCCCAGATAATAGGTCGCCTTGACCAGGTTCCGGTAACTGGACCCCGCCTCATACAGCACCGAACCGATGCGCTCGAAGACGAGCTTCATCTGTGCCCGCGCATCCCCGCCCCCCTCGCCGTCGATCCCCCCCAGAAAGATCAGGGGCACGCCCGCCCCCACGTGCGCCACGCGGCAATACCGCGGCGAGACGCTCAGCCACGGCAGCGGCAGCCACGCCACCTTGTCCCCCGGCGGCGT
>SYDD01000294.1 GCA_005786775.1 Opitutaceae bacterium | reverse complement strand
TTGGCGGCGGTGATGTTGGGCTGGGGATGCCGCGTGTGGCAGGAGGGCATCGTTCAGTGGGAAGTAGCGGGAGCGAAGCGGGATGCCCGCTCCTCGCTACTCACCACTCACCGCGGCTCCTCAGCCGACCCAGCCGTGCTGGTTCCGGACCTCGATCATCGCGGCTAGGATGTCGTTCCAGGTCTGCTGCTTCATCAGCACCTCGTTCGGGAACATACAGCCGTCCCAGCAGATGTGCTTCATCTTCTTGGTCACCTTGCCCTGCTTGTCGCGGAGCCAGTAGCCGGAATCGCGGACGATGTTCAGCTTCCCGCGCGGATCGGTGGCGAGGCAGTGCTTGCCGGTCTTCTCGTGGTCGCCGGAGCCGAAGACGGAGCCGTCGTTCTGCGCGACGTGGAAGTCGATCGTCCACGGGCGCAGGGCGTCGGTGAGCTTGGTCATCGCCTTGTGGAAGGCGGCCGGCTCGTAGTGGTAATTCTTCGGGACGAGGCGGTGGCCCTCGGCGTTCGCGCCCAGCGTATAAAGGTGGGTGTGCGACATGTCGGCCTGGAAGCCCACGACCTTGGGCATGTCGACCGTCTCGAGCAGGTTCACCATGTTCTTCCACGAGTGCATGCCGCCCCAGCAGATCTCGCCCTCGGCGGCCAGGCGCTCGCCCTCGCCCTTGGCGATCTTGCCCGCCTCGCGGAAGGTCTGCGCAATCAGCTTGGTGCAGCCCTTGGGGTCCTTGTCCCACGCGGTCACGCCGGTGGCGCTGTCGATGCGGACGATGCCGTAGGGGCGAACCCCGAGCTCGCGCAGGCGCCGCGCGATGCGGATAGCCTTGCGGACGTGGCTGACGAAGTTGGCGCGCGCTTTCTCGTCACCGCCGGCGGAGGCGTCGAACCACACCGGGGCGACCACCGAGCCGACCGCGAGGCCCTTGGCCTTGATCTTGGCGGCCAGCGCCTTGATGCCGTCATCCGAAATGTCGATGTCGGTGTGCGGGTTGTAGAGGAATAGGTCGACGCCGTCGAATTTCACCCCGCCGACGTCCGCCTTCGCGGTGAGGTCCAGCATGGTGTCGAGGTCGATGAACGGTTCCGCGCCGGGGCTGCCCTTGCCGACTAGGCCGGGCCACATGGCGTTGTGCAGTTTCGGATAGTTGTTGGAGGACATGGGAAAGGCGAGGAGCGAGGAGCGGGGAGTGAGGAGCCTGAGCTTGTCTACTCCCCCCGCTAAGGATTCTTCGCTCCTTTCACGTCAGAACTTGTTCTTGCGGTAGGCGCCCATGGCGGGCGCGTCGGGGTTGACCTCGGGGCCGAAGTACCGGAGGCACACCAGCGGCTCGGTAGTGCTGGTGTTCTCAAAGGTCACCCCGGCCCGGGCGCCGGCCTCGGTGCAGAAGTACTCGTCCTCGGTCAGCTCGGTGAAGCGGATCAGTTTCGGCGAGTTAAGCGGCTGGCCGTTGATGCGGCCGCTGCCCTGCACGCAGATCAGGCCGTAGGCGCCGTTATCCCGGACGGTGCACTTGGTGCCCGGCTCGACCGTCAGTTCTTTCGCGGTGAACAGCTGCTCGCCATCGATGCGGCCGTACACGATCCAGCGGTCGACCCAGCCCTCGGCGCGCGTGTCTGCGACCGGCACCGGTTCCAGGTAATGGTTATCCTTGAAGTTCGGATCGACGTTCTTGTCCCAGTCGAGCTGGTCGACGATGAAGTCGATATCGTGGTGCTTCGACTTGGGCATGTCCTTGACGAGGAGCGACCACGGCACCTCGCGGCCCTCGACGAGGTTCTGGTACATCCCGAACACGTCGGAGCCCCACTGGGGCTCGTAGGTGCATAGAGAGCCCGGAGCGTGGAGGATGCACGGGTCGATGAGCCAGCCGGAGCCGGGCTTCAGGCGGTACGCCTTGGAGAGGTCAAGGATCCCGTTGTCCCCCTTGTTCCAGTTCCGAATGCACTGCCGCACCTGCTCCTTGGTGGTGCCGGGCTCGAGGCCCATGAAGGTGTAGGGGAAGTTGTTTCCCACGTTGTTGTGCTGGGGCGGGAAGTAGTAGGACTCCGGCTTGCCCTCCTGGCCGACCAGCTTCGCCTGCTTGGCGCTCTGGTGCATATGGTGCGGGATCGGCCCCATGTTGTCGAAGAACTTGGAGTAGACCGGCCAGCGTTTATACTTCTTCCAGAGCGCCGAGCCGACGAGGATGGCGCCGGTATCGGCGACGGCCTGTTGGAGGGTAAAGCGCTTGTTGCCGACGACGCACCAGCTCAGGCCCTCGTCCCAGGCGCGGCCCTCGTTGGCGGTGGGGGTGGTGGAGGCGAACCAGCGCTCGTCGATCCCGCCGCGGTTCAGGCCGTAGGCGTAGGTGTCGTCCGGGTGCAGTTTGATGCGCAGGCCCGGCTGCAGGAACGAGCGGGGCACCCAGGCCGGGGCGAGGCGCAGGAGGCCGCCGGTGTCGGCGAGCGCGCCCTCGACGAGGGAACGGGTGTTGGACTTGACCGTCTTTAGGTCGGCGGTGGTTTTCGGCATGGGAAAGGGGGCGGGGCGCAGGGGCTGGCGGGGCGGGACCTCCTCCAGCGGAAGGGGTCGATGCGGGGGAGGTCAACCGCCTAGTGGCGGGGACCTTGATTTTTGCGACCGCGCCAGCGCCGGCCGCGGACGACCAGGGCGCCGGCCCGGCGGGCGGCCCGCTCAGTCGTTGAAGGCTTGGCGCGAGTGGTTGGCGAGGTAGGCGGCGATCTCGGCGGTGAACAGCGCGCCGAACTCCGCGCGCTTCCGCTCGCCGATCCCCGGGATCCCCTCAAGCTGGGCGTCCTCCGTTGGGTAATGCCGGGCCATCGCCCGGAGCGTGTTATCTCCGAAGATGATGTAAGCGGGCACGCGACGCTCGTCGGCCAGCCGCTTGCGCAGGGCCCGCAGACGGGCGAACAGGATCTCGTCGCATTCGATCTCACCCGCCCTCCGCGCCGGAGCGCGCCGCGCCTGGGGTAGGGCGAGCGGCTTGGTGAGGGTCAGCGGCGTCCGCAGGCGCAGCGCCTCCCGGCCGGCCTCGGTCAGCTCGAGCGTCGCGAACTCCCCCGGCGAGACCTGCAGCAGGCCGAGGCGCAGCAGTTCGCGGCCAACCCCCGCCCACTGCGCCCGGTCCAACTCGGCGCCGATACCATAGGTGCTCAGCGTGTCGTGACCCCAGCGGCGGATCTTCTCCGTCCCGGCGCCCGTGAGGACCTCAATCACATGGTTGAGGCCGACGCTGAAGCCGCTGTGCCGGATGATGCGGTAGACGCACGAGAGGAACTTCTGCGCGACGAGCGTCCCATCGTAGGTCTCGCGCGGCTCCAGGCAGTTGTCGCAGGCCCCGCAGGCCGGCTCCGGGTAGGTCTCCCCGAAATAGGCCAGCAGCTCGGCGCGGCGGCAGCCGGCGCTTTCCGCGAAGTGCACGATCTGGCGGAGCTGGGTCCGCGCCACCTGCTGCTCCTGCGCGTCCGTGATCTCGTCGAGGAAGTGCGTCTGCTTCGCGATGTCGCCCGGGCTAAAGAGGAGCAGGCAGTCCCCCGGCAGGCCGGCCCGCCCGGCGCGCCCGGTCTCCGGGTAGAAGC
>SYDD01000293.1 GCA_005786775.1 Opitutaceae bacterium | reverse complement strand
GGAGCTTGCCTGCGAGAGGGCGGCGAGGCGGCGAGCGTAGTCGCGGCCGGCGTCGAGGTCGTGGATCGAGCCGGGGCCGACGATCAGGAGTAGGCGGCGGTCGTCGGTGAAGATCAGGCGTTGAATCTCGCGGCGGGAGCGGGTGACGAATTCGGCCTGCGGCTCGGTCTTGGGGAGCTCCGCGAGGAGGTCCGCCGGGCGGGGCCGCGCGCGGGTCTCGATCACGTTGAGGTCCGATGTCTTCTGCATGAAGGGACAAGCTTGGTCGGGCGGGAAGGGGGCGCGCAAGCCTTGGCGCGCCGGCGGGCGGGTGCATTTTGGGAGTCGCCTTGCGGCGGCGGGGCGCGAGGGTGGGGGCCGCGTTTCCCGTCGATGTCCCTTCCGACTGTCCTGTTCGAAGACGAATCCCTGGTGGTCTTTGAAAAGCCCTCCGGGCTGCTGGTCGCCCCGGATCGTTGGGACAAGGGGCGGGAACACCTGATGGGCCTGGTCCACGGGCACCCGCGCTACGGGCGAACAGTGGCGAACGTGCACCGACTGGATGCGGACACCAGCGGGGTGCTGTTGTGCGCCAAGACCAAGCCGGCGCTCGATTTCCTGTCGGGGCAGTTCCAGTCGAAGACCGTGGCCAAGCTGTACCACGCGATGGTGGTCGTTCTGGCGCCGGGGCAGGAGATGAAGGTGGTGGCGCCGGTGCGCGATGCGGCCGGGATGCTGCCGGAGCGCTTCGCGATCGAGCTTTCGTTGGGGCCCGACGAGCGCCAGCCGGGGCGGATGCGGGTGTTCCGCGGGCGCGGCGGGAAGGAGTGCCGGACGGAGTTCAGCACCTTGGAGCGTTTCGCGGCGGGGCGGGGGGCGGGTGGGGCCGACCGGGGTCGCGGCGGGCAGCCGGCGGCGGGGTATGCGTTGCTGGCCTGCCGGCCCCTCACGGGGCGCACGCACCAACTGCGGGTGCACCTGGCAGCGGCGGGGGCGCCGATCCTGGGCGATGTGTTTTACGGCCATCCGGGCGTGCAGCTGCGGCTTTCCGGCCTGAAGCGGGGGTACAAGGGCCGCGAGGACGAGAAACCCCTCCTCGACCGCTTGGCGCTGCACGCGAGCGAGCTGACCTTCAACCATCCGGTGACGCGCGAGCCGTGCACCGTGTGTTCGCCCCTGCCGCACGCCTTCGAGGTGGCGCTCAAGTACCTGCGCAAGTTCGCCGCCGTGGCGCCCGGCTTCGTGGCCGCGGGCCCGGCCGCCGCCCCTGCGGAACCGTTGATTTGAGCATCGCCAAGCGCCGGCGCGTCCGCCTCTCCTTTGGGACCCCTTTCATTTATGCCCCCGACCTCCCCGTTGACCCGTCGTGAAGCCCTGCGTGCGGCCGCCCTCGGTATGCTGAGCCTCCCCTTGGCCGCCACCGCCCTCCGCGGGGCGGAGAAGAAGGAGAAGCAACCCGCCGCCGCGCCCGCCCTGCCGGCCTACACGACCTTCCCCGGCGGCCGCGAGAACGGCCTCCGCCTCGGCGTCGCGTCCTATTCTCTGCGCAACCTGCCCCTCGATGAGGCGATTGCGGTCGTCAAGGTAATGCGCATTTCAAACATTGCCCTGTTCCGCCTGCATTGCAATTGGGAGGCGGCTCCGGTGGAGGAGTGTCGGGCGGTGGGGGCCAAGTTGCAGGCGGCCGGGCTCACCCTGACGGGTTCTGGGGTCGTCAACCTGCCCAACGAAGAGGCCAAGTGCCGACGGGCCTTCGAGAACGTGAAGGCGGCCGGGATGGCCACGATGGTATGCAAGCCAGACCTTGCAGCGCTGCCGTTGGTCGCGAAGTTGGCGAAGGAATTCGACCAGAAACTGGCGATCCACAATCACGGTCCGGAGGACAAGGTGTATCCGACCCCGGCGGTGGCGTTCGAGGCGGTGAAGGGTTTGGATTCCCGGGTGGGCCTCTGCATCGACGTCGGCCACACGGTGCGCGGGGGCGAGGACGCCGTGGCGGCGATCCGCAAGTATGCCTCCCGCGTGTATGATGTGCATTTGAAGGACTCGGTGGCGGTCCCGGGCGCGATGCGGGATATCCCGATCGAGGTTGGCGCGGGCCGGCTGGATATCCGGGGCACCTTGCGGGCGCTGCTCGACATCAAGTACGACGGGGTGGTCGCGTTTGAATACGAGAAGGTGGCGGGTAACCCCGTGACGGGTCTGGCGGAGTCGATCGGCTACGTCCGCGGCGTGCTCGCGGCGTGGGCTGGCCGTTAGGCCGCCGGGGTTCAGGGATGGGGGGCCAGCTCGCCGAAGGGCTTTTTCTCCGGCGAGTTAGGCCTGCTAATAAGCTGGAGAGGCCGGGCGGGCGCCTTTACTTCGGAGCGGTGCGCGCCGAGCGTTCGCGCGTTTTCCGTTTCCTCTCCCCCGGTATTTTTCCGCGATGAACCTTGTTCGTCTCCTCTTCAGCTCCTCGATCGGCCGCAAGATCCTGATGGCCGTCACCGGGCTGGTGCTGGTCGGCTTCGTGGTCGGCCACCTGATCGGCAACCTGCAGATCTTCGCCCATCCGGACCAGATCAACGGGTACGCGCACTACCTGCACTCCCTCGGGCCGGTGCTGTGGCTCGTGCGGATCGGGCTGCTGGTGTGCATCGGGATCCACGTGTGGGCGGCGGTGGCCTTGTCTCTGGAAAACAAGGCGGCGCGCGGGCCGGAGTCCTACGGGGTCTCGCGGTGGATTCAGGCGGCGGTCGCCTCCCGGTATATGAAGCATTCCGGTTTGGTGGTGCTGGCCTTCATCATTTACCATCTGGCGCATTTCACGGCCGGGGCCGTGGCGGGCGCGGGGGAGTTCAAGGCGGCGGCCTCCTACGCGATGGGCGGCGACTTCCGCCTGCTGGGCTTCCCGGTGGTCGCGAAGGGTCAGGCGGTGCAGGACGTCTACAGCATGGTCTTCCTGGGCTTCCGCCAGCCGGCGGTCGCCTTGTTCTACATTGTGGCGGTGGCGCTGCTCAGCCTCCACCTGTTGCACGGGGTGGACGCGATGGGCCAGACGCTCGGCCTGCGCAACCATCGCTGGGCGGCCGGACTGCGGCGCTGCGTGGCGCTGTTCAGCCTCGCCTACCTCGCCGGCAACGTCGCCATCCCCGGGGCGATCCTGACCGGGGTGCTCCAGCCGGCCGCGGGCACGGTCGCCGCGCAACGGATCGCCGCCTCCCCCGCTCCCCAACGCTGACTTTCCCGCCATGGCCAATCTCGATTCCAGGATTCCCCCCGGCCCGCTGGCCGACAAGTGGCGCAAGCACAAGGCGGACATCAAGCTCGTCAATCCCGCCAACAAGCGGAAGTACGAGGTGATCGTCGTCGGCGCCGGCCTGGCCGGCTCGTCGGCCGCCTCCTCGCTGGCCGATCTGGGCTACAAGGTGAAGAGCATCGTGTTTCACGACAGCCCGCGCCGCGCCCATTCGATCGCGGCCCCGGGCGGCATCAATGCCGCGAAGAATTACCAGAACGACGGCGATAGCGTCCACCGGCTGTTCTATGACACCATCAAGGGGGGCGATTACCGCAGCCGGGAGGCGAACGTGTACCGCCTTGCGGAGGTAAGTGCGAGCATCATCGACCAATGTGTAGCGCAGGGGGT
>SYDD01000292.1 GCA_005786775.1 Opitutaceae bacterium | reverse complement strand
CCCTCGAGGAAGTGGTGCGCATCCGCACCGACGAGCGCGGCGAGAAGGCCGTCTGAGGCCCGCGCGCGTGCGCCAGACCAGCCGGGACCCTACGGGGTCCCGGCTGTTTCGTTTCTTCCCTCGGAAATAAGGCTTCCCCGGGCGCCCCGGGATCCTGTTACAGTCCCCGCGACTCTCCCATGGCCAAATCCCTGTTCGAAAAAGTCTGGGCCGCCCACGCGGTGCGCACCCTTGCCAACGGCCAGACCCAGCTGCTTATCGGCACCCACCTCATCCACGAGGTCACCAGCCCCCAGGCCTTCGGGATGCTGCGCGACCTCGGCCTCAAGGTCGTGATGCCGCACCGGACCTTCGCCACGGTCGACCACATCGTGCCCACCGACCAGCTGGTCGAGCCCTACCGCGACCCGCTCGCGCAGGCGATGATGGAGGAGCTGCGCCGCAACTGCGCCGAGTCCGGGATCACCTTCTTTGACCGCGCCACCGGCAAGCAGGGCATCGTCCATATCGTCGGTCCCGAGCAGGGCATCACCCAGCCCGGCACCACCATCGCCTGCGGCGTCTCCCACCCGAGCACGCACGGCGCGTTCGGCGCTGTCGCCTTCGGCATCGGCACCACCCAGATCCGCGACGTCCTGGCCACCCAGACGATGGCCCTCGGCAAGCTGAAGGTCCGGCGGATCAACGTCCGCGGCCGCCTGCGGCCGGGCGTCTACGCGAAGGACGTCATCCTGCACATCATCCGCGTCCTCGGCGTCAACGGCGGCACCGGCTACGCCTACGAGTACGGCGGCGAGGTCTTCGATCGCTTCTCGATGGAGGAGCGGATGACGGTATGCAATATGTCGATCGAGGGCGGCGCCCGGGCCGGGTACGTGAATCCGGATCAGACGACCTTCGACTACCTCCGCGGCCGACCGTACTCCCCCCAGGGCGCGGCGTGGGACGCTGCCGTCGAGCGCTGGCGTGGCTCCGCCAGCGACCCGGGCTGCCCGTACGACGACGTCGTGACGATCGAGGCGGCGGACATCGCCCCGACAGTCACCTGGGGCATCAACCCCGGCCAGGGCATCGCGATCACCGAATCCATCCCCGACCCGGCCCGCGCGACCGCCGCGGACGAGCGGGCCTCCATCGAGGAGGCGCTCGCCTACATGAAGCTCCGGCCCGGCGCCGCGATCAAGGGCACCCGCATCGACGTCGCGTTCATCGGTTCCTGCACCAACGGCCGCCTGAGCGACTTCCGCGAGGTCGCGCGCCACGTTCGTGGGCGCCGCGTCGCCCCCGGCGTCAAGGCGATCGCCGTCCCCGGTTCCCAGATCGTCGCCCTGCAGTGCGAGAAGGAGGGCATCGACCAGGTGCTCCGTGACGCCGGCTTCGAGTGGCGTGGCGCCGGGTGCTCGCTGTGCCTCGCGAAGAACCCGGACAAGCTCATCGGCGACCAGCTCGGCGCCCGTTCCTCCAACCGCAACTTCAAGGGCCGGCAGGGCTCGCCCACCGGGCGCACGCTGCTGATGAGCCCCCTGATGGTCGCCGCCGCCGCCGTCACCGGATCCGTCGCGGATGCCCGCGAGGTCTTCGCGGTCAACTCCTGACCCTACCGCTTATGGCCCTCGAGAAGATCACCGCCGTCACCGGCTGCGCCGTGTGCGTGCCGGGCAATGACATCGACACCGACCGCATCATCCCCGCGCGCTTTATGAAGTGCGTGACGTTCGACGGGCTGGGGGAGTTCCTCTTTCACGACGTGCGGAAGAACGCCGAGGGGGCGGACCTGCCGCATCCGCTGAACGACCCGCGTTTCCGCGGCGCGACGATCCTCCTCTCGGGCGCGAACTTCGGCTGCGGCTCCTCCCGCGAGCACGCGCCGCAGGCGATCCAGAAGCACGGCTTCCGCGCCGTGGTCGCGGAGAGCTTCGCGGAGATCTTCTTCGGCAACTGCACGACGCTTGGCATCCCCTGCGCCGCCGCCGCCCGCGCGGACATCGCCCGGCTGGCCGCCGCCATCGAGGCGGATCCCGCGCTGGCGCTCACGCTGGATGTCTCCGCCAGCGAGATCCGCTTTGGCGGGCAGTCGATCCGCGCCGAGGTCCGCCCCGCCGCCCGCGACGCCCTTATCCACGGGCGCTGGGACGCGATCGGGGAACTCCTCGAGGGTCTCCCCACGGTGCAGGCGCTGGCCGCCCGAACGCCTTACCTCGCGGCCTGAGCGGTTTCAGGGAAAGGCTTCCCGGAGGTAGGCCACCACGTCGCGGATGGACTGCGCGGGGAGGACGTTGCCCCAAGGTGGCATCGGGTTCACTGCCGGAGGCTGCGGCAGGCGTCCTTCGGTGACGATTTGCACGAGCTCGTCGTCCGACCGCGTGCGCAGCCCGGCCGGCCCAGTGTAATCCGGCGTGCCCGCCGACCCAGAACCGGTACCGTCCGCACCGTGGCAGGTCTTGCAGTGCAGGCGGTAGAGTTCTGCCCCGGCCCGCGAATCGCCCGCTCGCAGCGGCGGCGCCGCCGCGGCCAGAAGTCGGGACGGCCCCGCGACGTTGGTGCCATCCGTGAGACGGTTGAGGGTGTAATAGGAGACGCGGTTGAGCAGCGGCTGCCCACCGATGCTGCTCACCTCGGCAGCGACGGTCAGCTCATGGACGAATCCAGGCTGCACTTCGGCGAGCGTTAGGTGCAGTCGCCGTCCGTCCGGCTCGAGCCGTACCGCGGATACCGGCACTTCCGTTTCCTCCTGGCGCAGCGAGCCGTCTAGAGGATGATGATCGTAGCGGAAGCGTTTGACTCGATAGTGCCGCGCCTCGGCCGCCCTCGCGCCCATTGGGACGGTGAAGGTCAGGACGAAGCCCTCGGGCGAGAGTTTTTGGCTCAGGATCTCAACGGGGGTAGTGCCGTCCCAAACGATGCGCTGCAGCCCCTCACTTCCGCCGGTCGGCATCCAGCCGCGAACCGTCTGGCCGAGGTAGAGCGCGCCATCCGGACCGAACGCGTGGCGCATTCCGCCCATCCGCAGGCCCTGGCCGCGAAGAAACGGGAACGCCGTCCCCTGGTAGGCCCCGCCAACCTTCTCCAGATCGATGCGCATCAGGACGGCGGAGACATCGCCGAGGAAGACCTGGCCCGTGAACGGCCCGAAGCGTCCGCCCGTCTGGTCCCAAACGGGTTGGCCGGGGGAGGTGCCCATCAGGCCTCGCGGGAGGTAAACCGCCGGCGGCCGGCGCAGGCGGGAGACTTCGGCTTCGGACAGGCGCTGGTCGCGCAGCTCGGGATGCCACTTCAGACTGTCCGGATGCCCGTGGAACGCCCCGCGCTCCACGTGGATCAGGACTGACGTAGGCACCCACGCACCGGCGCAGTCGCTGATGAACAGCTCGTCCGCCGGGCTCAGTCCAATGCCGAGGGGCTGGCGGAAGCCGGAGGCGTACGGTTGGAATCCACCATCCGCACCAATTTGGAACGCCCAGCCCTGGAATTCCGCCACCGAGCGATGGCCGTCCGGCACCGCCCCTGGTCCCGACCAAGGAATATACTGTTCGGTCCGCAACGTTCCCCGGGTCCATGGTAGTTCGACCCCGCGCCCGAAGGAGCAGAGGCCCGAGGATACATAGAAGTTGCCCGCGCGGTCCCGCACGAGTCCGTAGGAGAACTCGTGGTAACTGCCGGTGATGCCCCAGTGGTCGGCCATCGTCGTCCGGACCTCCGCGACGCCATCCCCGTCGAGATCGCGCAGCCGCGTGAGCTCGGGCCGCTGGATCACGAAGACATCCGTCTCGTCGGCTGCCACGACGCCGAAGGGCTCGTGTAGCCCTTCCGCCAGCCGCCGCCACTGCCCAACGCCGGCGGGTCGGATCCACACCTCCCCGCGGCGGTTCGTCACCACGAGGCTGCCCTTTGGCGTGAAGGCCACGCCAGAAACCTCGGGGATCATCGTTCGCGGCAGAGCCACGGACTCGACCCGGTAGGGGGTGCGCCGCAAGGCGGGCAGCTGGATATCCCGGGTCACGACGGCGCCGGCGGTGATCTCGACGCGGAAAGTCGCCTCCTCGTGGTCGGGAGCAGTCACCCAGACGTGATAGGTGCCGGGCGGCAGGGAAACCTGGAACGCGCCGTCGTTCCCAGCGCGTTGGATCACTTGGCTATTTTCGCGCCCCACCAGCGCGGCGCCCTCGACGCGCACCTGAGCAAACCGCGCGGGACCTCCCTCCTGGCTCTCAATTCGGCCGGAGAAGCGGGCCGGGGCGGGAACCGCCGCCAGAGCGAGATCGGCGATCAGCAGCGCAAGCAGCCTGAGCATAAGCGATCTCATCGTTCCGCCTCTCGATCTGCGCGGAGTAACCGTACCGAGAACTCGCCCCCCGACTCCCCGGTGAACCCGGCGTGCTCCGTCTCGTGTCGCGCACCCATCACGTCGATGCGGACCCCGATCTGGGGCGCGAGCCGCAGCCAGAGAGGATGCTTGCCCGGCCCCACCCGGAAATCGCGGGTCAGGCCCCGGCCCTCCGGCAGGGCCGTCAGGCGTTCCGTCACCGTCCGTCCAGCGATCTCATAGTGAAACTCGGGCGTGTTGCCGCGCGCAGTATGGCCGCGGAATCGCCACGAAGCGCCCGATCCCCCCGGTACGGTGCGCCACGCGGGCTCCGCAGCTTCCCGGTACCAGATCGGACCATCGAGCCGGGCGGGTGCACCCTGCTTCGTCAGCCAGCGCGGCCGCAGGTCCGCGAATTCGCCGGCCCAGAGGTAGTTGACGCTCCCGCGGACCGGGTCGAGGCAGATGCCCACGCCTTCGGGAAATGTGAGCGCGAAGGATCCGGGGTGGGCGTCGGGTAGCACGGTCCGGTGGGCCTGGGGCGCCGCCCCGGGCACCGCTTTTCCTGCCGCCCACCAAACCGCCTGCGTGAGGAGCCGGCGGGCCGCTGCCTCGCGCAAGGTCGCCGGGTTCAGCGCGGCGAGGTGCACGGTCCGGTGGGTGGCGCCCTTACGAATCCACGCGAGCGGAGCGGTTTCCTCGCCCGCGGTCGCCTCCTGCAGTACGAAGGTATCTGCGGCGAGTCCGACCCATCGCCGTAGAGGAGCCGGAGCCGGCGGCTCGGTGACACCGGTGGTGATGGGATGTCCGTAATCGCTCAGCGTCGTTGGTGCGGCGCCCTGAGCTAAACTCCCGCCCAGCGTCGCGCCCAGCAGGGCGGCCAATTCGGTTTCGGCGCCCGGCCAGGCGGTAGGTTCTGCCCCAATGACCACGAGCGACCGCGGGCTACTAAGAAAGCTCGCGAACGCGGTGGCTCCGGCGGAGCCCCGGGCGCCCGGTCCTTGCAAGACCACCGCCACTTCAGCCTCCGGTGCGTTGGCGATTACTGTGAAAGGCGCGAGGGACTCCGTGAGTGCGGCCAGTGTGTCGCGGGAGGCCGTGGTTTCGCCGAAGAGCGCGATCCGTGGCGGCCCAGGCTTAGTCGCGCCGGCGGCTGCCCCGGCGGGGCAGCCGCCGAGGATTGCGGCGAGGCCCCCCCAACCGAGAATCCGGTGGGCCCGGGCGCGGTGGCGTTGCAGGGGGCGTGGTCGCATCAGGCGCCTCTCAAGGCCGGGGTGGGGCCGGCGACGGCTCCAAGATCAGGCGACCGAAGCGGTCCGGGGTGTGGAAGGAAGGTTTCGGCGTGAGGGCCTGTGCCCATTGGCTATACTGTGGGTTCGTGCGGCCGCCGTGGCGGTTAAGGTTCATCCTCAGCACCGTGCCCGGGCGGGGCGGCGTCGCGGGGGCGTGGGCGGAGAAGTTTCGCCAGGGAATCGCTACCTCCACCCGCCAGATCCGATCGACGTCGGTGTCATTGTTAAGAGTGCCCTCGTAGGTGCCTGCGAGCCGTACACCTTCGGCGTCCCAGCGCGGCGCGCGCGGGCGATTTGGGCCGTGCGGGCGGAAATTATCAAGGAGGCCGCCAATGACGTTAAACTCGAGGTTGAAGTAGACATCGGGTTGGGCGGGATCGGGCATCAGCATCAGCTCGACGCAGTCATCCTCCGGAATGCGCCCGTCGCGCTCAGTGTGGCGGGCGGTGATATGCCGATCGTCGCATTCGAAAGCGAGGTAGAGATGGGTGTCGTCCCAGAGCAGGCGCGCCCGGGTCTGTTCGCGGTCGCCGGCCTGGAACCAGGTGAAGACAAAATCGCCAGCGAGCGGTGCGGCAATCCAGGCAGGATCATCGAGGCGCCCATCGATGCGCGGGGGCGTAGCCGTCCGGGGCGCGCGGTACTCGGGCAGGGGAGGGGTCTCGGCGGCCGAAGCCGACGCTGCAAGGAGGGTCAGGATCACCAAAGTTGGGCGCATGGGGAATTGCCGCAGCCGGGGATGGGTGGAACCCCGCGTGGGGCGTCGATGTAGATCCGGGATCCCCGCGGGTTAAAGGTTTTTCCTAGCGATCCGGAGCTGCCGGAATGGGGCTGTCATGCGCGCACTCTTCGGCCGTCTTTGCCTCCTCCTCTCCTTTCTTCTGGGTCCGAGCGTAAGTCTGCGCGCTCAGCTGACATTTGAATTCAATTACTCGCTGGATAGCGGCTTCTTCAGTGGCGCTAACGCGGATCGACGCGTTCATCTGGAAGCGGTGGGCAGCTACGTGAGCCAGTTCCTCACCGCAACAACGCTCGCGGCCATCACGGCGGGCGGAGGCAATACGTGGACCGCGCAGTTCGCCTCACCTTCCAACCCGTCGACGACCCATTCCGTGACCGACCTAGCCGTTGCCGCCAACACGGTGGTGGTCTATGTGGGAGGCGCCGGGTTGGGGGGCTCGGTGCTAGCCCAAGCGAACCTTCCGGGAATTAGCGTCAGCGGAAACGAGAGCTGGTCGAATAACACGGTATTCAAACGGACAGAAGGCCATAGCGTTTACACGAGGGCGAGCGTCGCGGCACTCTCTTTCAACTCCTCCACTAATTGGTTTTTCGACTCCACCCCGCTCGCTAACAAAAACTTCGGGGGCCAGTTCGACTTTTTCTCCGTCGCCGCGCACGAGCTGCTACATGTTCTCGGTTTCGGCGACACCCGCAGCGGATCGGGGTGGGATCGAAACCTGTTCAATGGTGCCTTCGCCGGGGGCAAAAGCCTGGAGGAAAAATCGAATACCCCCTTCGGCGTGCCGCTCAACTCGGCCCGCGATCACTGGGCGGCGAGCACCCTAAGCTTCTCCACGCGAGATGGGGAGGTTCAAGAAGCGCTAATGGACCCCGACATCGCTTCCGGAGTGCGCAAGTACATCACGACGCTCGATCTCCGGGCGATGCAGGACATCGGCTACCCGGCGAATTTTACGGCGGTGCCCGAGCCGGCGGCCTTTGGCATCGGCGCGGGGGTGATCAGCCTCGTTTGGGCCTGGCGCCGGCGTCGGATTCAGAGCTGAGAGCAGGCGGCCGGAACCAAAAAGCGCGCCGTGTTACGCGAGGTGTTGTTGGCCCAGCGGGGATCTTCCTTCATCTTCACCCAGCGAGGGTCAGGGCCAAACTTCTTCCACGCCGCGAGGTGCGCCTCGAGCGTTGGTCCTGAGGTGAAGTAGCGCAGGTGCGGCAGGTTCGGGCCGGCGAGCGCCTGACCGAAGAAGACCGGGCTCATCCCGAGATCGCGCATCAGCTGCGTCTCGCCCTCATCGAACATCGCCATTTTGTTCAGGGCCTTGAGCTCGCTGTGGCTCTCGTAGTCGCGCATCTCGAAAACGCGCCCCGGCGCCTTGGCCTTCGAGAAGGCGGGCACCTCGAGGCGGGGCATGCTGACGAAGGCGCGGAGCAGCCAGGTGTCGATGCGCTCGAAGGCCGGCTTTGCCTTCTCCACCTGGAGGTAGGTGGCCCCCGCGGCCTGCAGCTGCGGGTCGGTGACGAGGTCCGCGCTCACCGCGTGGAAGGACTCAAGGGTGGCGTGCGGGATCAGGACCCAGAGCGGGCTGTCCGCGACCGGCTCTGAGGTGCCCTTGGGCTTGTCGACCTTGATCTCGGTGAAGACGCCGACGGGGCCGACGTTGCGGCGGGAGAGCGCGGGCAGGAGCGCGTTGCCGAGGTAAGCCTCGACGGGAGCGCGCGGCGCGCTGGCCTTCAGGCGGGTATCAGCCTTCAAGTGGTAGCAGCGGAGCTCGTAGTACTCTCGTCCGGCGGCCGCGGCGGCGCGGGCGGGACGGGTCGAAGCGGCAAAGGCGGCGGCAGTGGCCATCGAGGAGGTCAGGAAGGTTCGGCGGGAGGAGGGCATAGGGGTTCGCGAGAGCGTCGCGCGCGGGAGGGGCCCTGGCAATCCCGGATCGCGTGGAGAATTGCATCGCGCGGGGGCGCCGGAGCGTTTTTCACTCGGGTGCTTACCCTTTATGTCCTCCCCGCTCTCGATCGCGTTCATCGGCATCGGTGTGATGGGCCGCAGCATGGCCGGCCATCTCCTTCGCGCTGGCCACCGGCTCCACGTCCATAATCGCACCCCCGCCAAGGCGGCGGAACTGCTAGCCGCGGGTGCGACCTGGCACGACACCGCGGGTGCGGCGGCGGCCGCCGCGGACGCGGTCATTACGATGCTCGGTTTTCCCTCGGACGTAGAGGCCAGCTACCTCGGTGCCGGCGGAATTGTCGAGCGCGCGCGTCCGGGGACCCTGCTCATCGACATGACCACCTCCAGTCCCGTGTTGGCGCGCCGGATCGCGGCGGCGGCAGCCGCCCGCGGGCTTGCCGCCCTCGATGCCCCAGTCTCCGGTGGTGACCTCGGCGCGCGTGAGGCGCGGCTCGTCATCATGGTGGGCGGCGAGGAGGAGGCCTTCGTCCGGGCGCGGCCGCTCTTCGACCTAATGGGCAAGAACATCGCCCGTCACGGCGCGGCTGGAGCGGGCCAGTATTGCAAGATGGCGAACCAAATTGCCGTCGCGGTAGGAATGGTCGCCTGGGTCGAGGCGCTGGCCTACGCG
This sequence comes from Opitutaceae bacterium, assembly GCA_005786775.1. Lineage (GTDB taxonomy): Bacteria > Verrucomicrobiota > Verrucomicrobiia > Opitutales > Opitutaceae > ER46. The sequence continues at coordinate 9,407 of SYDD01000292.1, read as the reverse complement.
CGTCGCGCTGGCCTCGATCCGGCGGCGGTCCACGCCAGCATCAGTGGTGGTGCGGCGGGCAGCTGGGCGCTGACTAACCTCGCGCCGCGCGCCTTGGCCGGCAATTACGCCCCGGGCTTCTACGTGAAGCACATCCTCAAGGATATGCGCATCGCCCTCGACAGCGCGGCGGAGCTCCAGCTCGACCTGCCCGGGCTCGCCGTAGCCCGGCGGCTCTACGACGAGGTCGCCGCGCGCGGGCTCGACGAGTGCGGCACCCAGGCGCTCTACCAGCTCTACACCTCCCGCTGAACGATGAGACTCTCGCCTGACTTCCGCCGCCGCGCCCTCGCCGGGGAGTGGCTCACCGGCACCTTCCTCAACCTCGGTTCCCCGCTGACCGTCGAGATCGCCGGCTTAGCGGGCTTTGACTGGCTGCTCATTGACCACGAGCACGGACCGGGCGGCGAGGACCTTCTCCTGCACCAGCTGCACGCGGCGGCGGCCACGCCGGCGTTTCCGGTGGTGCGGATCGCCCAGAACGAGCCCGCCCGCTTCAAGCGGGTGCTCGATGCGGGGGCCAGCGGGGTGATGGTGCCCTATGTGAACACGGCCGCCGAGGCGCGCGCGGCCGTTTCCGCGATGCGTTACCCGCCCCACGGCTGCCGGGGCGTCGCCAAGTTCAATCGAGGGGCCGGCTTCGGCGGTGATTTCGAGGACTACTACCTTCACGCCCACGAGCGCCTGCTCGGCGTCATCCAGATCGAGACGCCCGAGGCTGTTGCGAACGCCGAGGCCATTGCCGCCGTCGACGGAGCGGACGTGCTCTTCGTCGGACCCACGGACCTCTCTTACAACATGGGGATCCGCGATCAGCTGGAGCACCCCGATTTCACCGCGGCCTTGCGCCGCGTTGCCACCGCCGCCCGCCGCCACGGCAAGGCCGCCGGGATTTTGGTGCACCAGCCGGCCCTTGTGCCGAAGGTGCGGGAACTGGGTTATACCTTCACCGCGCTGGGCAGCGACGGCGGCGCCGCGCGCGCCGGCCTATTGGGATTCCTCGCGGGCCTGCGGGCCACCTGATCCGACAATGCGTATCACCGAGATGCACATTACCCCCATTGCGCTGGGGGATCCGCCGCTCCTCAACGCAGCGGGCCTGCACGCACCCTACTGCCTCCGGACGGTGATAGAGCTGCGTACCGCGGATGGGCTGAGCGGCCTTGCCGAGGTTCCGGGCAGTGTCGCGGTCGACCAAGCACTGGCGGCCATGCGTGAGACCGTCATCGGCAGCGATCCACGTAACTGGCAGGCGCTCCGCCAGCGGCTCGCCGACCGGGGGGCGCCCGAGGCTTCCGCGGCCCGCGGGGACAAGCCCTGGGACGGTCGTACGCGAGTGCAGGTCTTTAGCGCCCTTGATGTGGCCTGTCTCGACCTGCAGGGGCAAGCGTATGGCGTGCCGGTCGCCCAGTTGCTCGGCGGTGTGGTGCGCGAGCGCGTGCCCTACTCGGCTTACCTTTTCTATAAGTACGAGGGTGCGGGCGGGGAGCTCGGGTTCGGCACCGATCCCGCGGCCAAGGGTTGGGACGCGGCCCGGCAGCGGGCGGCGCTCGATCCGGACGGCATCGTGGCGCAGGCCGAGGCGATGGTCGCCGCCTTCGGGTTCGCGTCCATTAAGCTCAAGGGTGGCGTCTTCGAACCCGCGCAGGAGGTGGCTGCGATGCAAGCTCTACGCCGCCGCTTCGGCGCGGGCGTGCCTCTGCGCCTTGATCCGAACGCGCTCTGGACGGTCCCGACGTCCGTCCGCTGGGGCCGTGAGCTGGTGGGTGTTCTCGAATACCTCGAGGACCCGTGCCGCGGGCAGGAAGCGATGGCCGAGGTGCGGCGCGCCCTACGCCTGCCGCTCGCCACGAACATGTGCACGACCTCGTTCGATGACCTGCCGGGCAGCGTACGGCTGGGTTCGGAGGATATCATCCTCACGGACCACCACTACTGGGGCGGCCTGCGCGCCTCAATGGAGCTCGCCGCGCACTGCCGCACCTTCGGCCGCGGGGTCTCGATGCACTCCAACAATCATGCCGGCATTTCCCTCGCCGCGATGACCCATCTTGGCGCGGCGATGCCCAACCTGTCCTACGCTCTCGACACGCACTACCCGTGGCAGTGGGAAGACATCATCATCGGCGGGCGTCTCCCGATCGAGGACGGCTGCGTCGCCGTCCCGCGCGAACCGGGCCTTGGGGTACGTTTGGACCGAACCGCTCTGGCGCGCGCCCACGCCGCCTACGTCCGCTGCGGGCTGCGCGAGCGCAACGACGAGATCGAGATGCGCAAGAAGGTGCCCGGATGGACGTTTCAGGCGACCCGCTGGTGACGATGAGCACCTTGCCGCAGCGCTTCGCTGGGCGCACCGCGCTCGTGACCGGGGGCGGTTCCGGCATCGGCCGGGCCATCGCGCTCCGCCTTGCCGCAGAGGGTGCCACGGTCTGGATCCTCGAGGCGCGGCCAGATGGTGCCGCCGCCGTTGCCCAGGAAATCCGCACGGCCGGGGGGCGCGCGGAGACCTTGACCGCCGACGTGACCGACACCGCCGCGATGGCTTCCGCCTTCGCCACGCTGCCGCGCCTCGACGTACTCGTGAACAATGCGGGCATCAGCCACGTCGGCGATGTGCTCGGTACGAAGCCCGAGGACCTCGACCGTCTCTACGCCGTGAACGTGAAGGGCGTCTACCACGGACTGCACTTTGGCCTACCGCGCCTCTTGGAGGCAGGGGGCGGCGTGATCTGCAATCTTGCATCGGTCGTCTCCAAGATCGCCCTGCCCCAACGCTTCGCCTACGGGATGACTAAGGGCGCGGTGTTGGCGATGACCCTCTCGGTGGCCCGCGATTACGTGGACCGCGGCATCCGCGCCAACTGCGTCTGCCCGGCGCGGGTGCACACGCCGTTCGTCGACGGATTTGTCGCCAAGCACTATCCCGGAGAAGAGGCCGCCACTCTGGCGCGATTGGCGGCGGCGCAGCCGCTTGGGCGCATGGGGCAGCCCGAAGAGGTCGCGGCGCTCGTGGCTTTCCTTTGTTCGCCGGAGGCGGCCTTCATCACGGGATCCGCTTACGACATCGACGGAGGCGTGACGCTGCTACGGTAACAGCAGAGTAGCAGCCTGCGGGTGCCGGGGGTCCAATTCGAGGACGCGACGAGCGGCCGCGGCGGCACCGGCGCGGTCGCCCTGCTGTCGGAGAATCGTCGCTCGTGCGTATGGGTAATCCGGAACCCGGGGCGCGAGCTGCTCGGCGGTCGCAAGGGCCGCCATCGCCTCAGCGCTACGGGCGGTCTGATGCAGGAGAAGGCCGAGGTTGTACCAAGCGCGGTCGAAGCGCGGATTGCGCCGCACCGCCTCGCGCAACGCGAGTTCGGCGTCCGGCAGCTGGCGGGCGCCAGCGTAGGCGAGCGCCGCGTTGAACGCGGCATCCGCGTCCGTGGGATTGAGCTGCGCGGCCCGCCAGAGGGAGGCCGCGGCCTCGCCCGGACGACCAAGCTCGTTGAGTACGATGCCTAGCGTATCGTGCAGGCCAGGGGAATTCGGGTCCCAGGCGACCGCCTGCCGCAGGGAGGCCTCGGCCTCGGCGGTGCGGCCGCGGTTGAAGAAATCCTGCCCCAGCCGCATCCGGCCGGCCGGCTGGTCGGCGCTGGCCGCGAGGTAGGTGTCGAGTTCCTGCCGGAGGCGTGAGCCCGGGGGCAGCTCCGGCGAGAGGGGCCAGGCGGCATCCAGGCGGACGAGGCGGACCGGATCATTCAGCATCGGGCGCAGCACCTCGTTCTGGCCCGGGACCCCGGAGAGGACCTGGACCGCGGCGGAGCGGACCATCGGGTCGGCGTGGGTGAGGTGTTCCTTGGCCACGGCGGGTACGCGCGGATCGCGGGTCGCCTGCGCTCGCGTCAGCAGCAGGAGCGTGGCGCGCCAGGCCGGCACGTCCTCGTTCGCGATAAATTCGAGGAGGCGGTCGAGCGATCCCGGCTGGCCGGCCTGCGCCGCGGCGACCACGCGGGTGCGCTGCCGCTGGCGGTTCTCGAGCTTCGGCCCGTACCACTTCTCGGCGTGCTCGATGGCCCAGTCGACCGAGCGGTCAGTATGGCACCGGTTGCAGGCGTTCGGGATGCCCAGCTCCTTGGTCAGCAGCGGGTCCGGCTTGGTGAAGCCGTGGTCGTGCCGCGGGTCGCGCTGCATATAGGTCGTGCGCGGCATATGGCACTCGACGCAGCGGCCCCCGGTGCTGCCGGGCAGGTGATGCGAGTGGGCCACGGGGTTGATGATGGGTGCGTTGCCGCGCGGCGAGGGGCCGTGACACTGGAGACAGAGGGAATTGTCCTGCACCGGCAGGATGGTCTTGCCGCTGTGGGCGTCGTGGCAATCGAGGCAGGTGACGCCCGCCTTGCCGCCCATCCGGCTGGTGAGGAGCGAGGTGTAGTTGAAGTCCTCGTCGCGCACCTGGCCGTCGGGGTAAAAGACGTTCGCCTCCGTCGGTAAGGTAAGGCGGTAGTGGTCGTGGTAGGAACCTCCTGGTTCGAGCCGACCGGTCAGAAGTTCGTTGCGCGCGTGGCAGGGGGCGCAGGTCTCCTGCGCGCGCTGGAGCTCAGCGGCGGTGGCACCCGTTCCGCGTCCGCCCGGGGGAGAGGGCCGCGGACGGAAGTGCGACTCGGGCAGGTCCCCGTGGCACTGGTAGCAGCCGATCCCCTGCTCGCGGTAAGTGGTCCGGTAGGTGTCTGTAGTAAGATCGTAGTTCTTCCGGTAATCCGTGAGGTGGCAGTGGGCGCACATCGAGTTCCAGTTCATTCCCCGGCCGCGCCAGTGGCCCCACTCCCCGGGCCGGCGGCGCTCGTCGCCAAAGACGTTGAACCACTCCTTGCGGTGCGGATCCCACGCCAGCTCCGCGGCCTGGTAGGCGCCGCGCTCGCCTGGTACCACGTACTGCAGCAGGGGGGTATGGCCGATGACGAAGTCGGCCGCGTAGGTGTAGCCGGGATCCCCGTCCCCCCGGCGCTCGGTGAAGGTGGGTTTGCCGTCCTGCCAGCGGATCTCGTAGTCCACGCCGTGGAGGTTGAAGCGCTGGGGGGTGCCGACCGCGGCGGCGTCCGCCGGCGCATCCACCGCCCTGTGCGCGAGGGCGTGATGGGAACCGGCCCAGTCGCGGTAGAGGTCCTCGTGGCACGAGCGGCAGTCGGCGGACTTCGCCGGGATCGTCGCGACGGCGGCCGCGGGGGCGGTGGCGGCGGAGGGCTGCGGCTTGCCGCAGCCGCCGGTGGCGCCGGCGAAGAGGCCGGCGAGCGCCGCCACCCCGATCAGGGCGAGGCAGGTGCGAAGACGGGCGTTGAGGGGACGGTCGGCCACGGCGAGGCGGGAGGAAAGGCGTCGACCCCGCGGGAAGCAAGCGAACCCGGCGGGCGCGGCTATGGGTTCGCCAACCAGACGCCACCTGCCAACCTCCACCTCCATGGAACTCGACCTCGCCGCCCTCCCGCCGCGCGAAGCGCACGCGTGGATGATCGCCACAATCCTGCCCCGGCCGATCGCCTGGATCTCGACGGTCTCACGGGACGGCCGGTCAAACCTCGCCCCGTTCTCCTATTTTCAGGCCATCTCCGCGCGGCCGCCGCTGCTAATGTTCGTTGCCGCGAACACCCGGGACGGCACCCCGAAGGACACGCTGCGCAACGTGCGCGAGGTCCCCGAGTTCATCGTGCACCTGGTGCCCTTCGCGCAGGCGGAGGCGATGAACGCCACGGCCGCACCCTTGCCCCACGGGGAGAGCGAGTTTGACCGCTTCGGGGTGGCGGCCACGTCGGCGGCCCGCGTGCGGCCGCCGCGGGTGGCGGCCGCGCCCGTTGCATTTGAATGCGCGGTCGAGCGTGAACTCCCCTTCGGGGAGGGTCCGGGAGCGGCCACGGTGGTCTTTGGCCGCATCCTCCACACGCACGTTCGCGACGACGTGCTGGGAACCGACGGACGGCCGGATCCGGCGCGACTCGATCTGATCGGCCGCCTCGGCGGCGAGGCCTACGCGCGGACGCGGGAAATCTTCACCGTTCGTCGTCCCGAAGGCGCGCCCTAGGGCAAGTCGCGTCGGGTCACTCCCGCCGCGCCACCCAGAAGCGGCATTCGTCGGAAAAGTCCTGGACGGCCCGCGTCTCGGCGGCGACGGCGCTGCGCGTCGCGTCGAAAGTGTGGGTCCAGCCCGTCGCGGCCAGATCGGCCAGCACCTCAGCGCGGTCGGGCAGGTGCATGAAGGTCCGCCCGTTCTCGTCGGAGAAATAACGGTCGCCGAACTCCACGAGGCGCGGGTCCTGCTCGCCGCGCGCCCAGCGTTCGGCCTCTAGCCGCCAGAGCGCGCGTTCGACCCGGGAACTGTTCCGGTCGTGGGTGGTGAAGAGCAGGGTGGCGCCGTCGACACAGGCCGCGTGGAGCCCGGCGAGGGCGCGGCGGCGGTTTTCCCGGCCCGGGATCTGCATCAGCCCGTTGAACGGGAACAGCGCGCCGGCCGCGGGCGCGACGCCATTGGCGGCGAGGGCGGGCCCGAGGCGTGTGGCGTCCGCCTCGAGGAACCGGATCGCCTCCGCGCCCCGCTCCGCCGCGAGGCTGCGCGCCTGATCGAGGAGTTCCGCCGCAAAATCGAACGCGGTGAGGCGATGGTATCCCAGGGTCCAGAGGCCCAGCGTCACGCGCCCCGCCCCGCAGCCCGCCTCGATGAGGTGGGCTGCCCGGTCCGGGAAGAACCGTTCGATCAGCAGGCGCTCCGAGGCCCAGAGCCCGAGCCCGTGGGCAGCGCGGGTGTAGTGCAACACCGCGAGGAGGTCATTGAAGTCCGCGCGGACGATGTCGGCGCTGATCCGGGCCACGGCGGGACTCAGCGGCGGCGCCAGGCCGCGAGGAACATCCCGTTCGCCTCCAGCTCATGAGGCCAGAGGGTGACGCTAACCGGCCCTTCTGACAGGCCGAATAGAGGGGTAGGCTCCAGTTCCGGATGCGCGGCACCGAAAGCGGCCGCCAGCTCGGTGGTCTCACGGCGCGTGAGCGTGCAGACCGCATAAACCAGTCGACCGCCCGCGCGTAGGGCGGGCACCACGTGCTCCAGCAGGGCGCGCTGGATTACAGCCAGCTCCGCAATATCGCCGGGACTGGTCGTCCAGCGAGCGTGGGGATTGCGCTGCCAAGTGCCCACGCCGCTGCAAGGTGCGTCGAGCAAAATGCCATCGAACTTGGTCTTGGTTGGTAGCCGCGGGCCGCCGTCCCACGCCGCGAGGCGAAAATTGAAGACGCCCGCCCGGGCGGCGCGGCGGCGCAAGGTCGCAAGGCGTCGAGCATTGCGGTCAGTCGCCCAGAGCAGGCCCTTATTCTGCATCAGGTCTGAGAGGTGCAGTAACTTGCCGCCCTCGCCGGCGCACACGTCCCACCACGTTTCCCCAGCGCGTGGTGCGCAGGCATGGCCGACGAGTTGAGACGAGAGGTCCTGGATCTCGAACGCGCCCCGATGGAAGGCCGGCGTCACGAACAGGTCCTGCTTGCCGGCATAACGGAGGGCGTCCGGCGCGCGGTCCGAGGCGCGACAATCACCCAATTCCCGGGAGAGGCGCGCGGCGGTGCCCGGCCGCGCCCGCAGCCAGAGCGCCGGTTCACGCTGGAGTTGGCGCAGAAACTCAGCTGGAACGTCCATCTCCTCCCGCAGCCACGGCGGCACCGCGCGGGCGGCGAGCGCCTCCGCCTTCACCGCGCGCGGATCCGCATCGAAGCGCGCCTGGAGGTCTAGGGCGGCGGCGACCTGGCGCTGGAGGGAATCGCGGGCATTCAGCCATTCGCGCCAGCGAAAGGCGGCGAACACGGCGCGGCTGATCGCACGCCGCTCCCGGCCGCCAAGCCGGTCGGAGTCCGCGAGGTGGCGGCGCAACACCGCGTCCGCCGGGAGTTCGCCGGTGACTCCGGCTAGGACGCGCGCGGCGTGGTTCAGGATGGCAGATTCGTGCATCAAAAATTCAGCGTGGGGTCCGGTCACGACCGACGCTTCCAGCGGCGGTCCTCCTTCAGCTCCAAGCGGCGGGTCTCTACCAACACGCCGGCGACGGCAGGGTGAACGCGCAGCTGCTGGAAGGACGCCGCGTTAATCTTCCAAGTGAGCGCCGGACTGGCCTCCGCCACCGGAGTGAAGCGATCAGAGAAGGCGAAGGCGAACTCCACGCGGGTGTCGCCGACCTCGCGGTCAATCGTCGCGCGCAATTGGGTGAGGAATTCTGGGGTTGCCGCGGCCTCCGGGCGGAGCAGCCACGTGACCTTGCTCACCAGCGCCGCAATTTGGCCGTCGAGCGGGTAGCACTCCTTGACGTTGAGGCGTGCGCCCTCGGCGTTGACGAGCACGTTACCCTGCACGAGCACGAGCGCGTTCTCGCCCAGGCTCTGTCCATACGCGGCATAGCCGTCGGCGAAGAGGTTCAGCGCCAGGGTGGCTCGGCGGGTGGCGAGGGTGAAGGCGACCCACGGGCGGTTGTCCTTCTTCGCGAGCTTTTTGACTAGGCTGCCGGCGATGCCGCAGAGGCGAAACTCGGTACGGTCTGGCTGCTGGAGTAGTGCCTCCGGCACAAAGGTATCGATCGCCTCAGTAAGGCCCGCGTAGGCCTCAAGCGGGTGGCCGGAGACGTAGAAGCCGAGTAGCTCCTTTTCGAAGGCGAGCTTTTCCGCCGGCGGGAAATCTTCGGCCGGTGCCCGGGGCTTGACGGCGCTGCGTCCCGGCGTGGGTGCGGCGGGAGCAGGCTCCCCTCCGAGAAGATCGAGAAAGCTGTGCTGGCCGGCCGCGCGGTCGCGGGCGGCTGCGGCCGCGGCGGCCAGCGCGCCGTCGATCCCCTCGAAGAGGGCTCGCCGCGGGGCGCCGGAATAGTCGAAGGCCCCTGTCTTCACGAGGTGTTCGAGCACGCGCTTGTTGATCGCCCGCCCGTCGATCCGGCGCGCGAAATCTTCGAAGTCCCGGTAAGGTCCCCGCGCCTCGCGCTCGGCGATGATCTGCTGCGCGGCCAGCTCGCCCACGCCCTTGATCGCTCCCAGCCCAAAGCGGATGCGCCCGCTGACGGGCGTGAAGGTTTCGCGCGACTCGTTGACGTCCGGCCCAAGCACGGTGATGCCCATCGCCCCGGCCTCCGCGACGAAGTGGGCCACCTTGTCCGCGTTACCCAGCTCCGCCGTCAGGACCGCCGCCATAAAGGCCACCGGGTGGTTAGCCTTCAGGTAAGCAGTCTGGTAGCTGACGAGCGCGTACGCGGCCGAGTGCGACTTGTTGAAGCCGTAACTGGCGAACTTATTGAGCAGGTCAAAAATCTCGTTCGCCTTGCGCTCGTCGATGCGGTTCACCCGCCCGGCCCCCTCGACGAATTTGAGGCGCTCCT
>SYDD01000291.1 GCA_005786775.1 Opitutaceae bacterium | reverse complement strand
GCCTGCGGGACGTCGCGACGATCGCCCGCTTCCACGAGGACCGCCAGGTCATCACCCGCGTCAACGGCCAGGAGAGCGTCGAGATCGAGATCTACAAGGAGGCGGACGCGAACGTGCTGGTCGTGGCGGAGACGGTGCGCGGCGCCCTCCTGGGCACGCCGGCGCAGCAGGAGTACGTGGCGTCCCTCAAGGACAGCGAGGCCGGGCCCGCCGGACCGGAGCTGGGCAAGGCCCGCGTCACCGCCAAGGGGCCGCCCGCGAAGAAGCGTCCGGCCGAGACCGGGAGCGCCGCGGAGCGCGCGCGGGCGCAACGGCTGCTGGACCACCGGCGGCTGACCGACTTCCTGGCCTTCCAGCTGCCCGGCGGCGCCGCGCTGCAGGTGCTCTCCGACCAGTCGGTCTTCATCAAGAACTCGATCGACGAGGTGCGGGACAACGCGGTGCAGGGCGGCCTGATCGCGGTCATCGTGCTGTACCTGTTCCTGCGCAACCTGCCGCAGACGCTGATCATCGGCCTCACGATCCCGATCTCGATCCTCGCGACGTTCGCGCCGATGCACCTCTCGGGCATCACCCTCAACATCATCTCGCTGGGCGGGCTCGCGCTGGGGGTGGGGAACCTGGTGGACAACGCGATCGTGGTCCTGGAGAGCGTCTTCCGCTGCCGGGAGGAGGGGGATGACCCGGTGCGGTCGATCGTCCGCGGCACCAGCGAGGTGGCGATGCCGGTGGTGGCCTCGACGCTCACGACCGTGGCGGTGTTCTTCCCGATCGTGTTCGTCGAGGGGGTGGCCGGCCAGATGTTCGGCGACCTCGCCCTGGCGGTCGTGTTCTCGCAGATCGCGTCGCTCATCGCGGCGCTGTACCTGATCCCGATGCTGGCCGCGGTGGTGGATGGGGGGCCCTCCGGGCTCGCCGCCTCGGGCGCCGAGGTGGTGCGCGGCGCCTACTTCCGCCTGCCCCCGGCCCCGCCGGCGGGCGGCGCACGGCTGGCTTACCCGGCCCGCCTCCTCGGCGTCCTCGCGTTGCGCGCGGGCCTCGCCCTCGCCGTCCTGCTCGCCGCGGTCCTGAAGGCTGGGCTAGCCGCCGCCGGGGTCGCGCTGGTCCCGCTGGCCGGCCTCTTCCTGCTCTTCCGTGGCGGCATCGCCGCGGCGGGCCGCGCCTGGGCCGCTTGGGTGGCTTGGAATGCCGCGGACCGCCTCGGGCCCTGCGTCGGCGCCGCCGTCTGGCCGGGGATGCTCTCGTTCGGCGCCCCTGGGCGCCTTGGCGCCAGCCTCGCGCGGATCACCGGCTGGCTACTCGCGCGCCCCCGGGGCTGGTTCCCGCTCCGGCTCGCCCCGGCGCTCGCGGGCGCCGCGTTCCAGGTGGCCCGCTTTGTCGCCGAGCTGGTCGTCCGCGTCGCCGGCACCGCCGCTCAGGCGATTTTGCTCCCCGCCGCCGTGCTCCTGCTCGGCCTCGGCCGCCTCGTCGGCTTCACCCTCGGCCCCGGCACCCGCTCCGGCCTCCGCGCCTTCGAGCTGGCCAACGACTGGCTCCAGCGCCGCTACCCGCCGCTTCTGCGCGCCGCCCTCGGCCACCGCTTCGCCATCCTCGGTGGCTCGGTCGCCGCCATCGTCGCGAGTGGCTTGCTCGTGCTCCCCCGCGTCGGCAGCGATCTCATCCCCGTGGTCCACCAGGGGGAATTCTACCTCGATGTGACGCTTCCCATCGGCACGCCGATCGACCGCACGGCGGCCCTCGCGGAGCGCATTGACGAGGTCGTGCGGACCGAGGAGGTCGTCGCCCGCACCTCGGTTACCGTGGGCGTCGAGGAGGGCGCCAACACCGCGATCGACGGCGGCGAGCACACCGCGCGCCTCACCGTCCGGCTGGCGGCCGGCTCCTCGGCGGAGACCGAGGTCGCGCTCATCGAGCGGATCCGCGCGGCGTTCCACGACCTGCCGGACCTCAAGCTCGAGGTCCGCTACCCCTCGCTCTTCAGCTTCAAGAGCCCCGTCGAGATCGAGATCCGCGGCCACGACCTCGCCCTGCTCAAGCAGACCTGCCGCGAGGTGGAGGCCCTCCTCGCCGCGCAGGTCCCGGACCTGGTTGACGTCCGCTCCAGCCTCCAGGCCGGGCACCCCGAGATCCAGGTGGTCTACCAGCGCGACCGCCTCGCGGAGCTCGGGCTCAACCTCCGCTCCGTCGCCGACCTCGTGCGCAACAAGGTGCAGGGGCGCACCGCCACCGCCTTCCGCCAGGAGGACCAGCTGATCGACATCGTGGTCCGGCTGCGCGAGCAGGACCGGCTCGGCCTCGAGGAGCTGCGCCGGCTCGTGGTCAATCCCAACGGCGCCGTGCCCATCCCGCTCTCGGCCGTCGCCACGCTCACCGTCACTGAGGGCCCGAGCGAGATCCGGCGGGTCGACCAGCAGCGCTGCGCCGTGATCACCGGCAACCTCCGCGGGGCCAGCCTCTCGGCGGTCTCCCAGGACATCGTCAACGCCCTCGAGGGCCTCCAGCTACCGCCGGGCTTCGCCTACTCCCTCGCCGGCCAGAACAAGGAGATGAAGACCTCCCTCAACAGCCTCCTCCTCGCCTTCGGCCTCGCCGTCTTCCTCGTCTACATCGTGATGGCCAGCCAGTTCGAGTCGCTGCTGCAGCCGCTGCTCATCATGACCACCGTGCCCCTCGCGATGGTCGGCGTCGTGGTGGTGCTCTGGCTGGCTGCCATCCCGGTGACGATCATGGTCTTCCTCGGGCTGATTCTCCTCGTCGGCATCGTGGTCAACAACGCCATCGTGCTCATCGACTACATCAACGTCCTGCGCGAGCGCGGCGTCCCGAAGGGAGAGGCGATCGTCGAGGCTGGGCGCGCGCGCCTCCGCCCCATCCTGATGACGGCGCTCACGACCGTCGTCGGCCTGGTCCCGATGGCCCTCGGCCTCGGCGAGGGCGCCGAGATCCGCGCGCCGATGGCCATCACCGTCATCGTCGGGCTCTCCAGCGCCACCGTCCTCACCCTCGTCGTCATCCCCATCCTCTACGCCCAGTTCACGCCGGACCGCGCCCCCCGCGCCGCGGCCGCCGGCGGCGGGGCCGGCGAGACCGCCCCGGCTGACCGATGAGCCGCGAGCCCCTGACCACCGCGATCCCCCGCTTCTCGGTCTCCCGGCCGGTGACGGTGGTGATGCTGCTCGCGACCATCCTCGTCGTCGGCTACATCGCCTACGCCCGCATCCGCCTCTCCCTCTTCCCCGAGGACCTCGAGGGCAACCAGCTCCACGTCAGCGTCACCTACCCGAACGCCTCCCCGCGCGACATCGAGGAGAAGATCACCCGCAAGATCGAGGACATCATCGGCACGGTCCCCGACGTCAGCCGCGTCTCCAGCTACGCCAGCCCGGGCTACTCCTACACCCGCGTCGAGTTCCGGACCGGCACCCGCCTGCGCGAGGCCTACGCCGCGGTCAGCGACCGGATGGACCGGGTGAAGCCGCTGCTGCCCGATGACGTCGACCGCATCTACGTCCGGCGCTACGACCCCTCCGGCGAGCCGATGATGAACCTCGTCGCGCAGGTGCCGCGCGGGATGGACGACGCGGCCTACCGGATGGAGAATTTCGTCAAGCCGGTCCTGCAGCGCATCGACGGCGTGGGCAACGTGGACCTCTGGGGCGCGCAGTCGCGGGAGATCAGCATCGACCTGATCGACGAGCGCATCCGCAGCCACCGGATCGACGTGACGGCGATGCTCGGCGCCCTCCGCGCCCAGAACCTCGCCCTCGGCGGCGGCCACGTGATCGAGGCCGGCCGCAAGGTCTACGTGCGCTCTCTCGGCCGCTTCACCTCGCTGGAGCAGATCCGGGAGCTGATCATCGACCCCGCGCGCCGCCTGCGGCTCGGCGACGTCGCGACGGTCTCCTTCCGGCAGCCCCGGCGCGAGTGGGTGTACCGGGTCGACCGCCAGCCGGCCATCGGGCTCCAGATCACCCGCGACTCGACCGGCAACATCGACCGAATCAGCCGCGAGGTGCGCGCCGCCCTGCCGGAGCTCGAGCGGCTCCCGCAGCTGGAGGGCGTGCACTTCGAGGTCTTCAGCGACCAGGGGCGCGATGTCCGCGACGCCATTGCCCACCTTGAGGAGGCCGGCCTCTGGGGCGGAATCTTCGCGGCGCTGGTGCTGTACTTCTTCCTGCGGGCCCCCCGGATGACGGCGATCCTCACCCTCTCGATCCCCGTCTCCCTGCTCTGCACCATCATCGCGCTCTTCTTCATGGGCTGGTCGCTCAACCTGGCCACGATGATGGGCCTGCTGCTGGCGGTGGGCATGGTCGTGGACAACGCGATCGTCATCGTGGAGAACATCTACCGGCTGCGGCAGCAGGGCGTGGAGGGGCGGCGGGCCTCGATTCAGGGCACGGGCGAGGTCGGCCTCGCGGTGGTGATGTCCACCTGCACCACCGTGGTGGTCTTCCTGCCCCTGATCCTGATGGGCCGCGGCCACGAGTTCTCCTTCTGGATGCTGCGCATCGGCGTCCCGGTCATCGTCTCGCTGGTCGCCTCCCTGTTCATCGCGCTCGTCTTCGTCCCGCTCGCCGCCCAGCGGATGTCCCGCGGCCAGCGGCACCAGGACCTCGCCCTCGTCGCGTGGGCGCGCGAGCGCTACGCCCGCGCGCTGCACTGGACGCTCACCCACCGCCTCGACGCCGGGATCGTGGCCCTGGCCATCCTCGCCACGCTCTGGATCCCTTACCAGGCGGTCCCCCGCTCCACCAGCGGACTGCTCGGTCGGAGCGGCGGGCGCTCGATGCTGCTCTACTACGACCTGCCGAGCGGCAACACCCTCGAGCAGACCGAGGCGTTCTTCGCCCGGGTGGAGGAGTTCATCCAAAGGCATCAGGACCTCTACGGCGTCGAACGCATCGAGACGCGTTTCCGCAACAACAACGGCCGGATCCAGCTCAAGCTGCGCCAGAAGGTCAACGACGCTTGGTACGTGGCCGCCTGGGAAAACCTCCTCCTCTCGCTCGACCTCAGCCCGCCCGCGATGGACCGCAATTCCATCGAGGTGCACCTCCGCGACAACTTCGAGCTGCCCCCGGGCATCGTCTGCCGCTCGATCGCCCGCAACTCCGGCGCGCCGCAGGACAGCGTGATCAGCTTCAGCATCTTCGGCGAGGACACGACCACGCTGATCGGGCTCGCCGAGGAGGCCGCGCGCCGCCTCGGCACCATCCCCGGGATGCTTTCGGTCGACACCGACATGGAGCGCGGCGGCCAGGAGCTCCGCATCACGCTCGACCGCGACCGCTCGCGCCGGCTCGGCATCAACCCGCAGGAGGTCTCCGGCGCGATCAGCAACACCATCCGCGGCCTCGAGGTCGGCCGGATGCCCGTGCCCGACGGGCGCGAGGTCCGCATCTACGCCCAGCTCGGCGAGGTGGAGCGCACCCGCATCGACGACGTGAAGACGATGGCCTTCCGCTCCGACGCCGGCGTCGAGATCCCGCTGGAGAGCCTCGCCGACCTCTCGATCGGCAAGGCGATGAGCACGATCTATCGCGAGTCGCGCCAGACCGTGATGCGCATCACCGCGCGCGTCCCCCGCCAGGACTTCCGCACCCTCAGCGCGGCGATCGACAAGGCGATGGCCGGCTTCGACCTGCCCCGCGGCTACCGTTTCGACCGCGGCAGCTACTTCTCCTCCGGCGGCCAGTCCGAGGCGGCCCTCCGCTTCGCCCTCACTCTCGCCGTCATCTTTGTCTTCCTCCTGATGGGCCTCCTCTTCGAGTCCTTCATTTTGCCGCTCGCCGTGCTCATCGCCGTGCCGTTCTCCCTCCTCGGGGTCTACTGGACGCT